>JALYUI010000657.1 GCA_030853845.1 Bacteroidota bacterium
GCCTAACCCCCACGTGAGCGCCGGCCAGCGCGACCCGCTCTTCCCCGGCCGCGTGACCGACCCGGCGGCCATCATCGCCTTCCTACAGGCGCTCTCGGCCAGCAGCTACGACCGCAGCGTGCCGGCCTCGGTGCCCAGCGGCCTGGCGGTGGGCGGCAATATCCAGTAGGCTGGTTTCATCCGTCAACATCCCGTTTTCCTCATTTTTTTCATTGTTTTCTTTTCATCACTTCATTCATTTTTCCTCATGCGTACTACAACTCTCCTCCGCATTTCCTGCGCCCTGCTGTTGCTGGGCTCGATGAGCAGCTTCTCGGGCTGCGCCAAAGAAAACGTCGGCCCCAATGGCGGCTGTGCCAAAAAGGCCGCCACCACCACGACCACCACGACTACCCCGCCGCCCGTTAACTAACTCGACGCCTTTGCTGCCCCACCCGGCAGCTGCCCGGCCCTGCGCACCCACGCGGGGCCGGGCTTTGGAGGTGCCAGTCGGTACCGATGTCCGCTATTCTTTTGCTACATTTCCACCATGAGCCGTGTATTATCTCCGTGGGTTCGCCGGTGTAAGCGAATTAGTGTGTTTTCCTTGCTGGGGCTGCTGCTGGCCCTGTTGCCCCGCGCTGCCTCGGCCACCCACATTGTGGGGGGCGAGCTCGATTTACAGCACAAAACGGGCACCACCTACACGCTCACCCTCAACCTGTACTTCGATGCCGTGTACGGGCAGACCGGCGCTATTCGGGACGTGCTGCCGGCGGGCTTTTTCGTAAAGAACACCAACCAGCGCGTGTTCGACATCAACCTGCCGCTCACTAGCACCACCTACGTGCAGTATACCAGTCCGGCCTGCTCCATCGGCTCGCTCAGCACCCGCAAGCTGGTGTACACGGCCGACGTGCAGCTGACGGCCGCCAACTTCAGCAACGCCGGCGGCTACTACGTGGCCGTGGAAAACTGCTGCCGCAATGCCAGCATCAGCAACATTGTGAACCCCGGCGCGGCGGCCCAGACGTTCTACCTGGAGTTTCCGGCCGTGACGCAGAACAACCAGCCGTTTATCGACTCCACGCCCCGCATCTTTCCGCCGCTGAGCGACTATGCCTGCCGGGGCGAGCTGTTTTACTTCGACTTCGGCGGGCAGGATACCGACGGCGATTCGCTGGCCTACGATATGATAACGCCCCTGAACGGCCACGCCACTGCCGGCAACCCCAACCCCGGCCAGGCCGTGCAGGCTCCCTACCAGCCCGTGTTCTGGAACCCCGGCCTGAACACCCTGAACCAGATTCCGGGCACGCCCGCCCTGGGCATCAACGCGCGCACCGGCCGCCTCACGGTGCAGCCCGCCAACACGGGCCTATACGTGTTCGGGGTGCGCTGCTCGGAGTACCGCCACCGGGTGAAAATCGGCGAAACCCGGCGCGACTTCCAGCTGCTGGTGGTGAACTGCGCCACCAACCAGCCGCCCCACGTGCAGATGCAGGCGCAGGGCAGCAACGCGCCGTACCGCTTCGGGCGCGACACGCTACGCCTGGTGCCCGGCGGCAACCACTGCCTGAGCATCCGCTACACCGACCCCGACCCCGGCTCGGCCCTGACCGTAACCACCCGCCCGGTGAACTTCAGCGGGCTGGTGCCCAGCTTCAGTACCACGGCCACCGGCATGGTGCACGCCGCGGGCCAGCCCGACACGCTCACGGCCACGCTCTGCTTTCCGGCCTGCACCGATACCCACGGCCGGGTGTACCTGCTCGATGTGATTGTGGCCGACAACGGCTGCAGCCTGCCCAAGCACGACACCCTGCACGTCGCCTTCACGGCGGTGCAGCCGCCCAACGCGGCCCCCGTGCTCAGCAGCACGCTGCCGCCCGCGCCCCTGCCGCCCGCCGACGTATCGCCCGCCGTGGTGAGCCTGCACCTGGGCGAGCACTACGCCGCGACCCTGCACGGCACCGATGCCGACAACCACGCCCTGACCATGACGGCCACCGGCGACGGCTTCGACCTGGCCAGCGTGGGCATGCGCTTCACGGCCCGGAACGGCGCCGGCGTGGCCGATGGCAGCTTTACCTGGGACCCCAGCTGCGACGCCGTGCGCGTGGCCGGCTACGATGGCGGCGGCCTGCTGGTGCACTTCCGGCTGACTGAAAGCGGCCCCTGCGTGCCCCTGCCGCAGGAGCGGGTGGTGCTGTTTAAGGTGGTGCCCCTGCCCGACCCGGTGGCGTTCCGGCCGTCCAACGTCATCACCCCCAACGGCGACGGACTGAACGATTTCCTCATTATGCCCGACCTGCCGCTGGATTTCTGCGACCACAAGTACGCCGGCATTACTATTTATTCGCGCTGGGGGCAGCAGGTGTTCCAGTCGAGCGAGCGGGGCTTCCGCTGGGGTGGCGCGGGCGCGGGCGGCATGTACTTCTACCTCGTGACGTATACCGATGGCCGCCGCTTCAAAGGCTGGGTGGAGGTGATTCCGTAGCCGAATTACAAACGACTGAATAGTATGCAGCTCAAACCCAGCATTGCCAGCAGCATGGCCGGCTTCCTGTTCGACCCGGCCACCGGCGACTCGTTCGCGGCCAACCCGCTGGCGGCCGACATCCTGGACCGCACCCGCGCCGGGCAGGAGGAGGAGGCCATCAAAGCTGACATTCTGGCGCACTACGACGTGGCCCCCGCCCAGCTCGAAAAAGACTGGGACGACCTGCTGGCCCAGCTGCGCGACTTCAATTTGCTGGCCCCGGTGGCCTGAGCCAGGCCGTAGCTTCGCCCAACACCCAACACCTAATACCCAACACTTTCACCCCCGTGCCCGAACCTGCTGCCCGACCGCGCCTCACGGTGGCCGTAACCGGTCTGAATGCCACCGACAGCCCCGGGCCGGGCGTGGCGGTTATCCGCGCCCTGCGCGAAACGCCGGACTTCGACCTGCGCATTATCGGGCTGAGCTACGAAGCGCTGGAGCCGGGCATCTACCTGCGCGAGCTGGTGGACAAAACCTACCGGCTGCCCTACCCCGCCGCCGGCACCGCCGCGCTACTCGAGCGCCTGCGCTACGTGCACGAGCAGGAAAACGTGGCCGTGCTCATTCCGAATTTCGATGCCGAGCTGTTCAACTTCATCAAGCTCGAAGTGCCACTACGGGCGCTGGGCATCCGCACGTTTCTGCCTACGTTGGCCCAGCTCGACAGCCGCGACAAGCTGAACCTGCCGGCTTTCGGAGCCGCGCATGGGCTGCGGGTGCCAGCCAGCCAGCTGCTGCACGAGGCCGCCGGCCTGCTGCCCGCCGCCGAAACCCTGGGCTGGCCGCTGGTGCTGAAGGGCCGCTACTACGATGCCGCCGTGGTGCATTCGCTGGCCGAAGCCGGGCTGGCCTTTGCCCGCCTGAGCGCGCTGTGGGGCCTGCCGCTCATCGCCCAGGAGTTTGTGGCGGGGCAGGAAATCAACGTGGCCGGGCTGGGCGACGGGCTGGGCCGCGCCCTGAGCGTGGTGCCCATGCGCAAGCTCACCATCACCGATAAGGGCAAGGCCTGGGCCGGCATCACCCTCGCAGATGAGGCCCTGCTGGCCCTGGGCCGCCGCTTTGCCGAGGCCACGAACTGGCGCGGGGGCTTCGAGCTGGAGCTGCTGCGCACCCCGGCCGGCGAGCTGCTGATTCTGGAAATCAACCCCCGCTTCCCGGCCTGGATATACCTGACTGCCGCCGCCGGCCAGAACCAGCCCGCCGCCCTGCTGCGCCTGGCCCTGGGCCTGCCCGTGCCGGAAATGGCGGGCTACGCCGTGGGCAAAATGTTCGTGCGCTACGCCTGGGACCTGATTGCCGACCACACCGATTTCCAGCGCATAGCCGCGCTGGGCGAACTTTGACGCTACACTTA
Source organism: Bacteroidota bacterium (assembly GCA_030853845.1). Lineage (GTDB taxonomy): Bacteria > Bacteroidota > Bacteroidia > Cytophagales > Hymenobacteraceae > Hymenobacter. The sequence goes on from JALYUI010000657.1 coordinate 3,879, forward strand.
ATGAGGAATGAAGAATTCCCGGTCGGCAATTCCTCATTCCTCATTCCTCATTCTTCATTCGAAGTGAAGCAACCCTACGAACGTCCATCCATTCGCAAACTCACGGCCAGTGCGCCCGGCAAGTTTGGTCCCCGGCCCGTAGCCCCGGCCACTACCGAGCTGGAGGGCGCGGCCGTGGCCGGGCTGGTGGCGCAGTTCGGCTCGCCGCTGTTTGTGCTGAGCGAGCGGCAGCTGCGGCGCAGCTACCAGGCGGTGCTGCGGGCCTTTGCCACGCGCTACCCGCGGGTGCAGCTGGCGTGGTCGTACAAAACCAACTACCTGAACGCAGTGTGCCGCACGTTTCATCAGGAAGGGGCCTGGGCCGAGGTGGTGAGCGGCATGGAGCTGGAAAAGGCCCTGCTGAACGGGGTGCCCGGCCCGCACATCCTGTTCAACGGCCCCGGCAAGCGCCGCGCCGATTTGGAGCGGGCCTGCGCCGTGGATGCCCTCATTCACCTCGATAACGCCGACGAGCTGCACCTGCTGCTGGAGGTGGCGGCCACCGCCCCGCGCCCGCCCCGCGTGGCTTTGCGGGTGAATATGGACACCGGCCTCTACCCGCAGTGGGACCGGTTCGGCTTCAACCTGGAGAACGGCGAGGCCTGGCAGGCCCTCACGCGGGTGGTGCAGTCGGGCCGGCTGGCGCTGACGGGGCTGCACTGCCACATCGGCACCTACGTGCTGCAGCCGGCCGCCTACGGGCTGGCGGCCACCAAGCTCGCCACGCTGGCCCGGCGCTGCCAGCGCGAGCTGCACACGCTGGTAGAATATCTCGACCTGGGCGGCGGCTTCCCCTCCACCAACACCCTGAAAGGCGCTTACCTGCCCGCCACCGACACCGTGCCCAGCCTCGACGAGTATGCCGAGGCGGTGGCTGGCGCGCTGCTCGGGGTGGGCTTCGCGCCCGACGAGCGGCCCCTGCTGGTGCTGGAAGCCGGCCGCGCCGTGGTCGACGACGCGGGCTCGCTCATCGGCTCGGTGCTGGCCAACAAGCGTCTGGCCGACGGCCGCCGCGCCACCATTCTCGACTTCGGGGTGAACCTGCTCTTCACCTCGTTCTGGTACGACCACCACATCAGCCCGGCCCGCGCTTACGCCGGCCAGCCCGAGCCCACCGTGCTCTACGGCCCGCTGTGCATGAACATCGACCAGCTGCGGGCCAGCATCAACCTGCCCCTGCTGGCTCCCGGCGACCAGGTGGTGGTGCATAAAGTGGGGGCCTACAACCTGAGCCAGTGGCAGCAATTCATCAACCTGCGCCCCAACGTGGTGCTGCTCGATGAGGCCGGCGCGTCCCACCTCATCCGCGCCGCCGAAACGCTGGAATATCTTCAGCAGCTGGAGCGGGTGCCGCACCATTTGCTTTGATACTTTGCCAACTTGTTTGATTTGTTGACGCCCTCCCCGCTCACCTCACCCCCCGGCCCCCTCTCCAAAAAAGAGGGGGAGCCAGCCGATTTTCGGCTGGTGCATTTCCGGTGTTCCCTCTCCCCAAGAAGAGGAGGGCAGGGGGTGAGGTGACCACCCGCGCCGCCATGAGTTCAACCCACACTTACTTCCGCGCCGTGCTGCGCAGCTACAGCATGCTGTTTTTCTCGCAGCACTTGGGGCTGGCGGGGCTGCTGCTGCTCGTCACCTTCGCCCACCCGGTGGCGGGGGTGGCGGGGCTGGGCAGCGTGCTGCTGGCCGTGGGTGGAGCACGGCTGGGCGGCTTCCACCGCGCCTGGAACGAGGCCGGGGCCTACGGCTTCAACCCGCTGCTGACGGGGCTGGCGCTGGCCACGTTTTACCCGCCGGGCTGGGCGCTGGCGGGGCTGGTGGTGATGGGCGCGGGCGTGACTCTGCTGCTGAGCGTGGCCCTGGGCGGCTGGCTGGGCGGGCGCGGGCTGCCGTTTCTGAGCTTGCCTTTCGTGGGCACTACCTGGCTGCTGCTGCTGGGCGGCGGGCCGCTGCTGCACCTGGCGGCCGGCGAAACCGGCGTGTACTGGCTGAACGAGGTGTACGCCCTGGGTGGGCCGCGCCTGGTGGCCGCCGCGCAGTGGGTGGGCGACTGGCCCTGGCCGCCCCTGCTGGCCACTTACCTGCGTGCGCTGGGCGCGGTGCTGTTTCAGGACAGCGCGGCGGCCGGGCTGCTGGTGGCGCTGGGGCTGCTGTGGCACTCGCGCATTGCGTTTTCGCTGTCGGTGCTGGGGTTCCTGGGGGCCTATGGGCTGCTGCGGCTGGCCGGTCCCGATACCTTCGGCCTGAGCGAATACAACCTGGGGGCCAACTACATTGTGGCGGCCATTGCGGTGGGCAGCGTGTTCGTTATTCCCTCGGCGGCCAGCTACGGCTGGGCTTTGCTGAGCGTGCCCGTGACGGTGCTGGTCCTGGCCGGTGTCACGGCGGCGCTCGACCGGGCCGGGCTGCCAGCGCTGTCGCTGCCATACTGTGCCACGGCGCTGCTGTTGCTGTACGTGCTGCTGCTGCGCGAGCAGCCGGGCCGGCGGCTGGTGCTCACGCCGGTGCAGCGCTACTCGCCCGAGCGCAACCTCTACGCCCACGCCACCGACCGCGTGCGCCTGGCCCACCACGGCGCAGTGGCTCTCACGCTGCCGTTTCTGGGCAGCTGGCGCTGCACCCAGGGCTACCACCACGGCGGGCCAACCCACCTCGGCGACTGGGGCCACGCCCTCGACTTCGTGATTGCCGATGCCGATGGCCGCACCTGGCAAGGCGCGGGCCTGAGCCTGAGCGACTACTACGCCTACAACAAGCCCGTGCTGGCCGCCGCCGACGGCGTGGTGGAGGAAGTCATTCAGCATATTGAGGATAATGCCATTGGTGAGGTGAACCTGAGCCAGAACTGGGGCAACACCGTCGTTATCCGCCACGCGCCCGGCCTCTACACCCAGCTCTCGCACCTGCGCGCCCACTCCGTGCCCGTGAAACCCGGCGACTACGTGCGGCGCGGCGACATCGTGGGTACCTGCGGCAGCTCGGGCCGCTCGCCCGAGCCGCACCTGCATTTCCAGGTGCAGGCCACGCCCTACGTGGGCTCGCGCACCATGCCCTACCCGCTGGCCTGGTTCGTGGCCACCCCGGAAACAGCGGCGACTCCGGAAGTTATGGTTGCGCCTTTCCAGGCTTTGGCAAAGACTTCGCAGGCTTTGCTAATGTCTTTTCTGGCTTTAAAGAAGGCTTCTTCAGCACTGGAAAACTCTTTTCTAAAGCCCGAAAAGACTTCTCTGCATTTAGAAGACCCTTCGCCAGAGCTGAAAAGTCACTTTCTAAGGTCAGAAAGTCATTTTCCGGCTCTGGAAAAGCCTTCTCCGGCTCTGGAAAAACCTTCTCCGGGCTTAGTTGAGGCTTCCGGAGTTTTAATAGTTTCATTCGAAGCTTCAGATAATACTTGCCGAACTTCAGTCAGGCCTTCAGAAGCTTCGCTTACGGCTTTCGATGCCTCGGCCATCGCTCCCGACATTTCGGCTACTGCTTCCAACACTTCGAAAGCAGCTGGCCCGGCCCGGCCAGCCCCGCAGCTACGTCACTTCGCCGTGCCCGTGGCTGGCGAAACCGTGCGCCCGCCCGCCTTCAGTCGCACCCTGAGCCAGGCCCTGCGCCTGCCGCCGGGCTACGTGCTCGACGTGCGCGATGCCAACGCGCCCGAAGCCCTGGCCCAGCGCTGGGAAGTCTTCACCGATGCCTATAACCTCGCCTACCTGCGCTGCCAGCGCACGGGGGCGGTGCTGTACTTCGGCGGCAACGAATCGGTGTTCTACTGCACGGCCTGGTACGGCGACGAAAGCTCGTGGCTGTACCTGCTCTACCAGGCCGCCTACCGGGTGCCACTGGCCCTGCTGCCCGGCCCGCCCACCCACGACGAGTTCCCGCTGAGCGTGGTGCGCCGGCCGCTGCTGCGCTGGGCGCAGGATTTCGTGGCTCCCTTCGTGCGCTTCGTGCGGCCCACCTTCGCGCTGGTCGCCGTGCCGCCCACCACTGCCGACGAGTGGGCCGGCCGCACCGTGCGCCTGCGCAGCCGCGTGGCCGTGGCCTGGTTCGGCCGCGCGCACGAAACCAGCAGCACCGAGCTGGTTTTCCGCGACGAGGCCCTCGCCGAGCTGCGCGTGCAGCACGGCGGGCGGCTGGTTTTGCTCACCTGTAGCCCCACCGCCCGCGCATGAGTCAGCTCCAGCCCCGACAGTGGCCCCTGGCCCTTGTGCTTCCGCTGTTTCGGCGGCGGCTGCTCAGGTACCGGCCGCAGCTTTTGCTGCTGCTGCTGCTACTGCTGAGTGGCGGCCATGCCCAGGCGCAGGTGCCCATCCGCCCCGCCCCCGATTCCACCCTGCACACGGCGGCCGAGCTCATGGCGCTGGGCCAGCGCGGCATCGATTCGCTGGTGGTGCTGCCGCCGGCCAGCCGGCCCACCCT
>JALYUI010000691.1 GCA_030853845.1 Bacteroidota bacterium
GCCACCGAAGGGGGCCGGACTGCTGAACCAGCGGCAAGGTAGGACCGGCGAGTCGGCGCGGCAAGAGCAGGCCCTGCCTACCGCAGCTCCGGAGTCAGGATACTGCTCGAACGATGTAGGGGCGGGATGGTATCAGGGAGGGCTTGCCCTCCTCGTTCGACGCCAAACTGCTCCAGGCATACGAAAACGCTGACTGCTGCCGTTGGTGATAATATCCTGCTTTATACTGCTCTTCAGCTCGCCGACTATGTACCACCTACCGGTTTTCAATGCCCGCCTTTTGCCCTGCCCGGTGAGCCCGGCCCAGCTGACTCCGCACGAGCAAGGCCAGTTTTGCCGCCAGTGCCAGCGAGTGGTTCTCGATTTCAGCCAGACAGCCAGCCCACTGGCCGACCTGGCCGCCGCTCGCACTGCCGCGCCCGATGGGCGGGTGTGCGGCCGCTTTAGCACAACTCAGGTGCAGCGGCTGCCGCGCCTCTCGCGGCGGCTGCGCTGGTTTGTGGCGGCCCTGGTGCTGGTGGTGGGCCAGGGCCTGACGGCCCGCCAGGCCCTTGCGCAATGCTGCACCGGCACGGGCGGGCCGGTACCAGTTGCGGCAGCAGTGTCCAGCCCCAGGCCAGTTCCGATTGTCGCCCCCGCCGCAATACAAGCTCCGACGCAGGCCGCCCGCTTACCCGCCGATTTGACTACCGCCCCAGAAAACGCTGACCTCTTTTTTGGAGTGGTCGTCGAGCCAATGCCTACGTTTCAGCACCAGCCCATGCAGACGGTGGCGGCCTACATCGGGCACCGGATAAAATGGCCCGCCAAGGCTGGCCGGACATGCACGGGAGGCCGGGTTTTCGTCAGCTTCACGGTGGCCGCCGATGGGTGGGTCCGCGACGTGCACATCGTGAAAAGCCTGCATCCACTGTTTGATGCCGAGGTGCTGCGCGTGATTCGGGCGCTGCCCCGTTTCGAGCCGGGCCGGCAGCGCGGCAAGCCCGTGGCCATAAGCTGGACAATGCCGGTTACTTTCCAACTGGAGTAACGACAGGGATGCTAAGCGCGGCGAGCGAAGAGGCAGTTTCATCCGGCTCTGATTGAATTGATGGCCAGCGAGCCGGGAAAGGTGCGCGGAATCTGCCCAAAATTCCCCACCTTCACCCCCGCACACGTCAACACCTCCCTCACTCCATACCGCTTCCCCATGGTTTTCACGCCCAGCCCCATGCTTCTCAAGTTGCTGTACACCCGCGGCAGCCTGCACAACCAACCCGACAACGCGGGCGTAGCCTTCAGCCTCAAAAACCGGCTCGACACGGTGAAGGTGACCGGTTTTACGAAGGTGCAGATTGACGACGTGGTGATTCCGGCCGATAAAATCAAGGTCGACCTGGGCAACGGCGAGTACCGGGCGGCCACGGCCATTGACGCCGACGGCCAGGCCGTGGAGCTGCCCGTGGGCCGCACCCTCATGGTGCTGCTCGACGCGGCGGCCCTGCCCGAGGGCATGCACCGCGTGCAGATGTGGTTTGCCACCAATGCCTTCGGCGACCTGCACGTAGAAGTGGAAGATGCCATCGTGGGCGTGGCGGCCTCCAAGCCGCGCATTCCGCGCTCCAACGACGACGACTATTCCGAGGCGGCCATTGCCGCCCGGCAGCGCTTCGCCGAGGAGTTTTCGGGCCAGGAGTTCAAGCACCTCAAGCACTACTCCTTCGATGCCCACCAGCTCCAGGGCAACTGCGAGCATTTCATGGGCGTGGCCCAGATTCCGGTGGGCCTGGCCGGGCCGCTCACCGTGAACGGTGAGCACGCCCAGGGCGACTTCCTGATTCCGATGGCTACCACCGAGGGCACGCTGGTGGCGAGCTACAACCGCGGCATTCAGCTGCTGAATTTGTGCGGCGGGGTGAAGTGCACCGTGATTGGCGATGCCATGCAGCGCGCCCCGGTGTTCGTGTTTGCCGATGCGCGGGGCGCGCGCGACTTCGGTAAGTGGGTGGAAGACACCATTGACCAGATTCGGCCCCAGGCCGAAAGCACGTCGAGCATAGCCAAGCTACAGTACATTGATACCTACCTGAGCAACAAGTTTGCCTACCTGCGCTTCAATTTCAGCACCGGCGATGCGGCCGGGCAGAACATGGTAGGCCGCGCTACCTTCGCCGCCTGCTCCTGGATTCTGGAGAATTACAAGGGCGCGAAAGTCGAGCACTTCTACCTCGAATCGAACTTCGCCACCGACAAAAAAGCCAGCCAGATTAACGTGATGCGCACCCGGGGCAAGCGCGTGGTAGCCGAGGCCGTGGTGAAGCGCGACGTGCTGATGCAGCGCATGCGCGTGACGCCCGAGCAGCTGGCCTACCACGGGCAGGTGAGCAACGTGGGCGCGTTTATTTCGGGGGCCAACAACAACGGCGCGCACTCGGCCAACGGCATCACGGCCATGTTTATTGCCACGGGGCAGGACGTAGCCAACGTGAGCGAGTCGAGCGCCGGCATTCTGTATTCGGAAGTCACGCCCGAGGGCGACCTCTACATCAGCATCACCATTCCCTCGCTCATCGTGGCCACTCACGGCGGCGGCACCGGGCTTTCCACCCAGAACGAGTGCCTGCGCATGCTGGGCTGCGTGGGCCGGGGCACGGTGCGCAAGTTTGCCGAAATTGTGGCCGGCGTGGTGCTGGCCGGCGAGCTTAGCCTGGGCGCGGCCATCTCGTCGTCGGACTGGGTGAGCAGCCACGAGCAGTACGGCCGCAACCGCTAGCGAGCCGGGGGCTGGCGCGGGGCTCCCAGCCCCGTGCCGACTACCAGTGGGCTTCTGGCCCACAGCCCACAGCACAGTCATCGCTGAACGAATGGGCAGCGTACTCGTGGCGGGTTTCTCCTGACGCGGCCTTTGCGGCGCGGCCCGGCCACAGGCCGGGTAGTAGTCGGCACGGGGCAGGAGCCCCGCGCCAAGTGCGCCGGCGACCAAAGCAATCAACCAATTCCCAAAGGCTGTGAAATCTATCCTTTCTCTGCTGGCGCTGCTGCTGTCTCCGCTGCTGACCCTGGCCCAATCGCCGCACCCCAACGTGCTGGTCAGCGCGGTGAATAACCCCAATGAGCCGTCGGTTACGCTCAACCCCAAAAACCCGCAGCAGCTGGTGGCGGGGGCCAATACCGACAACGCTTACGTCAGCACCAACGGCGGGCAGACCTGGGCGCGGCAGCAACTGGCCTCGCCGCAGCATGTGTGGGGCGACCCCAGCGTGGTGTGCGACACCACCGGGGCCTTCTACTTCCTCCACCTTACCAACCCGAACTATCCGCCCGGGCCATTTTCATATTCCTATCCGTTCATCGACCGCATGCAGGTGCAGCGGGCGGCCTCGGCCACCACTCCGTTCAGCCTGCGGGGCTCGTTTGGGCTAAACCCGGCCCGGCAGCAGGACAAGGGCTGGCTGGCCGTGGACCGCCGCACCAATGCCCTGTACTGCGCCTGGACCGAGTTCGACACCTACGGCAGCGCCCTGGCCCGCGACAGCTCACGCATCCTTTTCAGCCGCAGCCTCGATGGGGCCAGCACCTGGAGCCCGCCGCGCCGCATCAGCCGCCTGGGGGGCGATGCCTTCGACGACGACAATACCGTGGAGGGAGCGGTGCCGGCCGTGGGGACAGGGGGCGAAATCTATATCAGCTGGGCCGGGCCGCGGGGGCTGGTTTTCAACCGCTCGCTCGATGGCGGCCTGACCTGGCTGCCCCAGGGTGAGCGGCTGATTGCGCCGCAGCCCGGCGGCTGGGCGTTCGACATTCCGGGCCTCGACCGCGCCGATGGCCTGCCCATCACGGCCTGCGACCTGAGCACCGGCCCGCACCGAGGCACTATTTACGTGAACTGGACCGACCAGCGCAACGGCCTGGGCGATACCGACGTGTGGCTGACCAGCAGCACCGACGGCGGCCTGACCTGGACCGCCCCGCGCCGCGTGAACAACGACCCGCCCGGTACCCAGCAGTTCTTCACCTGGCTGTCGGTGGACCCCGTGACCGGGTACTTGTGGTTCGTGTTCTACGACCGCCGCAGCTACCCTGCTGGCAGCCTGCAAACCGACGTGTACGGCGCGCGCAGCACCGACGGCGGCCTCACGTTCCAGAATTTCCGGCTGAGCCAGACCCCCTTCGTGCCCGACCCGCAGGGCTTTCTGGGCGACTACACCAACATCGTGGCCTACAACAACGTGGTGCGCCCCATCTGGACGCGCATGGATGCCAGCCGCCAAACCAGCGTCTGGACGGCCCTCGTGAACCCCACACTGCTGACCAGCACCACGGCCCGGGCCGTCGATTTCAGCCTGCAAGCCTACCCTTCGCCGGCCCGCGACCTGCTGCACGTGGCCCTGACCCTGCCCGCCGGCCCCGCCACTGTGCAGCTAACGCTGCGCGATGCCCTGGGCCGCCCGGTGCGGCAGGAGCAGCGCCGGGCCGCTACCGGCACCCTCCAGCTGGCGCTGCCGGTGCACGAGCTGGCCCCTGGCGTATATACTCTCGAAGCGCAGCTGGGCGCACAACGGGTTTTTCGGCAGGTACTGGTGCAGCCCTGATGCAAAACCGCTATTTTTAGGCGACTTTACCCCCTCATCATTTTCTTGTCTTTTCTTTCCTGCTGCATTTAATGTTTTCCGTTATGAAGCTGCGCGTCCTACCGCCCTTGCTGCTTGTTGCCACCCTGCTGCTGCCCGCCATCGGCCGTGCCCAGGCAGCCCGCGACCTGAGCGACTATGCCCTTATGCTTTATAATCAAGCTAATTCGCCGGGTGCCCTGGAGCGCCGCCGCAAAGACCTGGTGAACGCTCCCGAAGCTTACCTGGTAGCCATCGAACAGCCTGGCATGCTGCTGCTGCCCGACGAGCGCCGGGTGCGCGTGCCGGCCATGCGCTACAACGTGGCCCTGCGCCTGCTCGAAGTGCGCGACTCGACGGGTTTCCACGTGTGGCCGCCGGGCAGCCTCGCCGGCTTTTACCTGGGCCGGGGGGCCGAGGCCCGCCACTTCCGCAGCCTCAAGGTGCGCACCGAAGGGCAGCCGCTCGACTTCGTGGAAGTGCTCACGGCCGCCGATAACGCCCCGCTGGTGCTGGCCGTGCAGCACCGCTACATCCACGACGAGCCCCTGCTCGACCCCGTGCTGCGCACCGAAACCCGCCCCGGCCGCACCCTCATTGCCCAGCGGGTAGTGGCTGGCCCAGGCAGCCTATCCGAGCCCCTGCGCGAGCTGCCCCTCAGCCAGCGCTACGTGGGCCGGCTGTTTGGCGCGCACACCGCCGCCGTGGCGGCCTACGCCGAGCGTGAGCACCTCGGCCCCACCGACCTGGCCCAGGTGCTGCGCCAGGTCGAATATTACAACCAGCTGGCCGCGCCGACACCGGCGCACTAGGCGTATTTTGCAGGGGGCAGAGTGGCACGGTGCTTGGAACACCACCAAGCCGGTAGTAGCACCCCTCATCGTGGTGTAATTTTGTAATTCCACTATCATTACTAGCTTTTCTGTTCCACGCTTTTCAGCCTATTATTCGTGAAATTCCTTACTTATCTGGCAACGGTGCTGCTAGTGCTCACTTTGTGGCCGGCGGCGGCCCAGAGCTCGCACGACCTGGCCGAAGCCCACGCCCTCTATGCGCAGGCCAACCACGAGCCGATGGCCACGATGCTGCGCGCCGGGCTGGTTAGCCAAACCTCGGGCTTTTTCGGCGGCGCCAACCTGCAGCCGGGCGCGCTGCGCACCTTCGATGGCCGCTACCGCCCCGTGCCGGGCCTGCGCTACCACGCCGGCCTACACCTGCTCGAAGCCCAGGATTCCATCAACCTCGATTCGACCCACCTCTGGCCGGTGGGCAGCCTGCGCGGCTTCGACCTGGGCGAGCCCGGCAGCGGCACACCGGTGCGCCGCTTCCGCCCGCGCCTGGTGAAGGAAGGCAGCGCTGGCTCGCGCCGCGACTACGTGGAAGTGCTCACCGCCGTCGATGCCGGGCCGCTGCTGCTGGGCTGGCTCTTCAGCAATGGAGCCGATGCCACGGCTGGCCGCCTCTCGCTCGAACCCCTGCTGATGGTGGGGGCCGGCAACGATGCCAACGAGCCCCTGCGCCCGTTGGACCTGAACCAGTCCAGCGTATTGAAACTATTTGGCAAGCGCGCCGAAGACGTGAGCGGTTTTGCCATGCGTCAGGAGCTAAAGTATTTTCAGGCCGAAGACGTGGCCAAAATGATTGACTACTATAACAAGCGGGCCGTGGTGAAGTAAGTCTTTCGCGCCTTCCCGAATGCCCAACGGCCCCGCCGGCTCCCCCATGG
>JALYUI010000752.1 GCA_030853845.1 Bacteroidota bacterium
GGGCAAAAAGGCCGCAAAAATAGCGCGTTTCAGGTAGTTGCGAAACCCCGGCAAACAGCGGTAACAATACGACAATACACAGGGGATTTTGTCATAATACACGACCGGTAATTTTGCTTCATCAAACCAACACTCTGTTTATGCGCTGTTTTTTGCTGGGTTTTTTGCTGTTGTGGGCCAATATGTTAGCCTTTGGGCAGCAGGGAACACTGGTGGGAAAAGTAACTGATAAAAAGACCAGCGAAGCCATTATCGGCGCTACGGTGCTCGTGACGGGCAGTACCACGGCGGCCCCCGTGAATGTAGACGGCACGTACAGCCTGCCGCTGGATGCCGGCACGTACAACATCACGATGACCTACGTGGGCTATAAGCCCCTCACCTTTCCGGGCGTCGTCATCACAAGCGGGGCTACCACTACCCTGAACGGAGTAATGGAGGAAAGCGCCACCAGCCTGACCGAGGTGACGGTGACCGGCGTGAAGCAGACCGGCACTGAAGTGGCCCTGATTCAGGACCTGAAGAAGAGCGAGGTGGTGGTGAGCGGCATGAGCAGCGACCAGATTGTGAAAACCCTGGACCGCGACGCGGCTGAGGTGGTGAAGCGGATTCCGGGCGTCACGATTCAGAACAACACGTTCATCGTGATTCGTGGCCTGGCCGAGCGGTATAATACGGTGATGCTGAACGACGCCCTTACGCCCTCGGCCGAGGTAGATACCCGCTCGTTTTCGTTTGATATTCTGCCAAGCTCGGTGATTGACCGGATTTTGGTTTTCAAGTCGGGCTCGCCGGAGCTGCCGGGCGAGTTTGGCGGCGGCGTAGTGAAGGTGTACACCAAGAACTCGGTGCTGGAAAACACCACCAACTTCACTATTTCGGGCTGGGGCCGCACGGGTACCACTTTCAAGAATGGCTACCAGCAGGCCCCGCGCAGCGGCACCGACTGGGTGGGCTACGACAACGGCCTGCGCCAGGAGCCGAGCCAGCTGAAAACCGATGCTTTCGACCAGAATAACCCGCCGAGCCCCGACCAGCTGCACGAGGCCGCCCTGGGCCTGAACCAGACCTGGAAGCCCACCCTGCAAACGGCGCTGCCCGACCTGCGCGCCTCGCTGGGCATCACGCGCAAGTTTGAGCTGGGCCGCCTGTACCTGAGCAACGTTACGGCGGTATCGTACGCCAACACCCGCGAACAGTACAACATCCAGCGGCAGCGCTTTGAAACCGGTGGGGGCGGGTCCAACGGCAAGCAGCCGCTCATCTACGACTACAACGACCTGAGCTCCTTAACCGGCACCCGCGTGGGCGTGATTCATAACTGGCAGGCCCGCCTGAATGACCACAACCGCATCGACTTCCGCAACTTTCTGAACCAGTACGGCACCAACGAGGCCATTCACCGTACGGGCATAGCCTTCGACCAGGGCGGCGACGGCCAGGAGCGCGACAACTACTCGCTGCACTACCAGAGCCGCACCGTGTACTCGGGCCAGCTGGGCGGCACCCACGACCTGGGCCCGGCCCGCCAAACCACCCTTACCTGGGGCGGGGGCTACAACTACGTGTTTCGTGACGAGCCCGACTACCGCCGCTTCCGCACCCAGCGCGACGTGCTGCCCGCCGGCCAGGACCGCGGCCCGTTCCGGGTGGTGGTACCATCGGGGAGTGGCACCCAGTTCGACAACTCGTCCTACTTTTCGAAGCTGAGCGAAAACACTTACCAGACCAGTGCCCAGCTGGAGCGCCGCCTGCGCGGCCGCGACACCACCCAGGTGAACCAGTACAAGCTGCGCGCCGGCTACTACGCCGAGTACAAGGAGCGCGCCTACGACAGCCGCTACTTTTCCTACGTGCGGGGCAGCGGGGTGCCGTCGCGCCTGCTGAACCTGCCCATCGAAGAAATTTTTCAGCCCCAAAACATCAGCGACCGGGGCGGCTTCAAGCTGTCCGAGGGCACGAGCGGGATAGACAGCTACCACGCCGACAACACCCTGCTGGCCGGCTACCTGAGCGCCGTAGCCCCCATTTCGGACAAATTCAGCGTGTCGGGCGGGGTGCGGGTGGAGTACAACCGCAAGTTTCTGCATAGTGGCGACAACTCCAAGTATGAAGAAAAGCGCATCTTCCTGCTGCCTTCTTTCAACGCCACTTATAACTTCAACCAGCGCAGCCTGCTGCGCCTGGCAGGCAGCACTACAGTGAACCGCCCCGAGTTCCGCGAAATCGCGCCCTATACGTATTACGACTTCAGCATTGATGCCAATATTCAGGGGAACAAGGACCTGAAAACGGCCCGTATCTACAACGGCGACCTGCGTTACGAATTCTACCCTTCGCGCTCGGAGCTGCTGTCGGTGGGCGTATTCTACAAGGCTTTCCGAGATGCCATTGAGCAGACCACGGTGGGCACCTCGGGGTCGTCGCTGACGCTGGGCTACCTGAATGCTGACCGGGCCTACGACTTGGGCGTGGAAGTGGAAGCCCGCAAGGGCCTGGTGGAGCTGACCGAAAACCCCTTCCTCCAGCATATTTCGTTCGTGCTCAACGCCTCCCTCATCAAGAGCGTCGTGACGCTGAGCAATGCGGGTGGTGATTATAATACCCGGCCGCTGCAAGGACAGTCGCCCTACGTGGTGAATACGGGTGTGTTCTATCAGGATGATGAGCACCGCTGGCAGGTGTCGGCGCAGTACAACGTGATTGGGCCGCGCATTAAGTTCGTGAGCGCGAATGACCAGAACTACTCGGTATTCGACCTTCCCCGCAACGTCGTCGACCTAGCCCTGACCAAGGGCCTCGGCCCTCACCTCGACCTGCGCGTGGGCATTCAGGATTTGCTGAACCAATACACCCGCCAGTACTACGACTTCGACCGCAACGGCCGCATTGATAGCGGCGATACCGGCGTGTTCGGGCAGTACCGCAAGGGCCAGTACACCACCGTGGGGCTGACGTTCAAGCTGTAGCGCAGCCTGGCCTGGTCGGACTGCCCGGGGCAGCCCAACCGGGTTTTGAGCGAACGACAATACCGGCGTGACTGGCGCGAAGATGACAATTTAGTAACCTCTCGGTCATGCTCTACTAAAGCCGTAACCGGAATTTTGCACCATCGATAATTAGTTGATTCCAAACCCATTCGGCTCCTCATTCCTATGAAAAAAGTAGTACTTGCCGCCGCCCTCGCTATGGCCGCCATCGTAGCGCAGTCGCCCCAGGCGATGGCCCAGACGGCCTGCCCCACGGCACCCACCCCGATAACCATCACCGGCTCGATTTCCAGCAACACCACTTGGTCAAGCAGCAACATTTACCTGCTCTCGGGCTTCGTGTACGTGGAGAGCGGCGCGACGCTGACTATTCAGCCCGGCACCATCATTAAGGGTGACAAGCCCTCGAAGGGCACGCTCATCGTGCGCCAGGGCGGCAAGCTCAACGCAATTGGCACGGCCAGCGCCCCCATCGTTTTCACCTCGAACCAGCCCGCCGGCACCCGCGACCGCGGCGACTGGGGTGGCGTGATTCTGTGTGGTAAAGCTCCGCAGAACATTCCGGCAACCTCTACCCAGCCCCTGCCCCAGATTGAGGGCGGCCCGAACGCCTTCTTCGGCGGCAACGACCCGGCCGACAACTCGGGCACCCTGCAATACGTCCGCATCGAGTTTGGCGGCGTGGCCCTCACGCCCAACAACGAAATCAACGGCCTGACCTTCGGCGGCGTGGGCAACGGTACCATCATCGACCACATTCAGGTATCGTACTCCGGCGACGACTCGTACGAGTGGTTCGGCGGCACCGTGAACTGCAAATACCTGATTACGTTCCGCGGCCTCGACGACGAGTGGGATACCGACAACGGCTTCTCGGGCAAGGTGCAGTTTGGCGTGGCCCTGCGCGACCCGGACATCGCCGACGTATCGGGCTCGAACGGCTTCGAGAGCGACAACGACGCCAACGGCTCTACCAACCTGCCGCAGACCCAGGCCGTGTTCTCGAACATGAGCAACTTTATTGCCCAGCCTACGGCCGGCAACACCCTGGCTTCGGACTACAAGCGCGGCATGCACATCCGCCGCAACTCGGCCGAGAGCGTCTTCAACTCGGTGTCGGTGGGCTACCCGGTGGGCCTGCTGCTCGATGGCACCCTCTCCGAGCAAAATGCCGCCGCGGGCTCGCTGGTGCTGAAAGGCAATGTATTTGCGGGCTATGCCGCTGCTAAAAAGGCGACCGTGAACACGGGCAGCACGTTCAACGTGAAGCAGTTCCTCGGCTCGACCAACGACACCACCGCCACGGTGGCCAGCCTGGGCCTGAACGCCCGCAACCTGACGCTGGTCAACCCGGCCTTCGTGCCCCAGACCACTTCGCCGCTGGCTACCGGTGCCAACTTCACCGATGCCAAGCTGCTCAACACCTTCTTCACGCCGGTAACCTACCGCGGAGCCTTTAACCCGGCCGGTGGCCCGGGAGCCGACTGGACTGCCGGCTGGAGCAACTTCGACCCCCAGATTACCTGCTACAACCGCCCCGGCTCGACGCTGGCCACCAAGTCGGCAGCCGATAAGTCGCTGGAAATGGGCGTGTATCCCAACCCGGCCACCGGCGCGGCCAAGCTCTCGTTTGCCCTGCGCACGGCCACCACGGCCACGGTGCGGGTGCTCGATGCCACCGGCCGCCTCGTGGCCACGGTAGCCGCCAACCAGAAGCTGGCCGCCGGCCCGCAGCTGCTGGCCCTGCCCGCCGGGCTGGCTCCCGGCCTGTACATGGCTACGGTTATCACCCCCGAAACCACCGAGTCGGTGCGCTTCGTGGTGGCCGAGTAGCCCGCTGGCAGCAGCCGTTAAAAAAGCAAAAGAGCCTGCTCCCTAACCGGGGGCAGGCTCTTTTGCTTTGAAGGGAACTGTGTTTGCGAGCGGGCGGCTGCTTTCGACCCGCAGCTGGCCCGCCCTGCGGCCGCCCCGGCTGTCGCAGGGGCACTATTAAATCAGGGCTGAATACCCGGTTGTCAGAGAAGGTAATATCTGCCTCACATAACTGTAAACCAAGGAGCATTGGACCGGATATGCCCCTATCTAGCTTTGTGGAGCCGCATTTTACCCGCTTCCCCATGCTCTTTCGTCCGTACGCTTTGCTTGGTGGATTGCTGGCGTTGGCCAGTACCGCCGCCGCCCAAATGGCCTCCATTCTGCCCGCGTCGCAGACGGAAGCCGGGTCCGCATCAGCGGCGGCACCTGCGGCCGGGCCGACGGCCCCCACCATCTACTTTGCCGCCGATGAGATGCCGGCTTTCCCGGGTGGCGCGGCGGCCATGCTGCAGTTTCTGAGCCGCAAGCTGCAGTACCCGGCCGAGGCGCTCGACCGGCAGCTGTCGGGCAAGGTGCACGTGACGTTCGTGGTCGACCCCGAAGGCCACCTGCACGACCCGAGCGTGGTGCGCGGCCTGGGCGCGGGCCTCGACGAGGAGGCCCTGCGGCTGGTGCGCATCATGCCCTGGTGGACGCCCGGCCGGGTTCAGGGACGGCCCGTGTGGGTGCGCGTGACGCTGCCCATCGTGTTCCGGGCGCTTTGAGACGGCGACGCGGCGACGCGGCGCGGCTGCGACACTGGCAGGCGGCTGGCCTCGGCCACGCCCACCACGAGGCTGCGGCGCTCCAGCAGCAGCAGGTCGCGCCAGAGGCCGTGCAGCTGCCCGATGCGTGTGTGC
>JALYUI010000504.1 GCA_030853845.1 Bacteroidota bacterium
CCACAAAGACGGCAAGCTGACCGACGTGCTTTTCAACGGCTCGGTGTATAAGAACGACGAGGGGCACGTGCTGGGCGTGGTGATTGTGGCCCGCGATGTAACTGGCCAGAAGCGCATTGCCACCGAGCTGACCGAGGCCAAAATAGCCGCCGAGCGCGCCACCGTACTGGCCGAGGAAGCCCAGGCCAAGGCCGAAAGCGCCACCCAGATTGCTGAGGATGCCGTGAAGGCCAAGCAGCAGTTTCTGAGCAACATGAGCCACGAAATCCGCACGCCCATGAATGCCATTATCGGCTTCACGAAGGTGGTGCTGAAAACCGAGCTTACCGACAAGCAGCGCGAATACCTGACGGCCATCAAGCTGAGCGGCGACACGCTGATTGTGCTCATTAACGACATTCTGGACCTAGCCAAGGTGGACGCGGGCCGCATGACATTTGAGCAGATTCCGTTCAAGCTCTCGGCCTCGGTGTCGGCGATGGTGCACTTGTTCGAAACCAAAATCCAGGAGAAAAACCTGGAATTGGTGATGGAGTACGACGACCGGATTCCGGAAGTGCTGGTGGGCGACCCCGTGCGCCTGCACCAGATTATTCTGAACTTGGTGAGCAACGCCGTGAAGTTCACCAGCGAGGGCAGCATCACGGTGGGCGTGCGCCTGCTGGTGCAGGACGCGGAAAAGGTCATCCTGGAATTTGCCGTCACCGATACCGGCATCGGCATCGAGCAGGCCAAGCTGGGCACCGTGTTCGACAACTTCCAGCAGGCCACCAGCGGCACCAGTCGCCTGTACGGTGGCACGGGCCTGGGCCTGGCCATCGTCAAAAACCTGGTGGAACCCCAGGGCGGCACCATTCACGTGAAAAGCCGGGTGGGCGCGGGTTCCACGTTCAGCTTCGTGCTGAGCTTCGCCAAAACCCTGGAAAAGGCCGACACCGAAACCGGCCTGGGCATCGAGCTCGAAACCGGCTTTCAGGACGTGAACGTGCTGGTAGTGGAAGACATTGCCCTCAACCAGCTGCTGATGAAGACGCTGCTGGAGGACTTCGGCTTCGCGATGGAAGTGGCCGGCAACGGCCAGATTGCCATCGAGAAAATGGCTACCACGCACTACGACATCGTGCTGATGGACCTGCAGATGCCCGTCATGAACGGCTTCGAAGCCACCGAGCACATCCGCACCGTGCTAAAGTCCAACGTACCCATCATCGCCCTCACGGCCGACGTGACCACTGTGGACGTGGAGAAGTGCCGGGCCGTGGGCATGAACGACTACATCTCGAAGCCCATCGACGACAAGCTGCTCTACAGCAAAATCATCAAGTACCTGAAAAGCTCGGGCTACGAGAAGGAGGCGGCGGTTGCAGAAGAAGCCCAAGTCGTGCCCACGGGTCCAATTACCTGCGTTAACTTTGACTACCTGCGCCGCGTCACCAAGAGCGACGCCCGCATGGCCGAGATGATTTACCTGTACCTGCAGGAGATTCCGCCGCTGGTGCAAACCATGAAAAAGGCCATCGCGGAAAACGAGTGGAACGCCCTGAAATCGGCCACCCACTCCATCATTCCCACCTTTGCCACCATGGGCATCAACCCCGAGTTCGAGGACAACGCCAAAGCCATCCAGGCCCTGGCCGTCATCCTCATCGCCAACGAAGCCGGCGACCACGGCAGCCCCGAGAACCTGGCCGAAGTACGCCGCCTGTTCCTGAAAATCGAGGCCGTGTGCGAGCAGGCCGCCGCCGAGCTGGAAGAGAAGCTGCAGCGGCTGTCGCAGACGCTGAACCCGACCTGGGCGAAAAGCTAGCGGGTGTTGTAACTGGTGCCTTTGCTTTAGCGCCGAATCGAAGTTCTTTTAGCTCCGCACACCAGCCTGAACACTGCTCCGGCCGCCTTTCTACTCCGCTTGCTGCCCCTATGAACATCATTCCCCTGAGTGCCGCGCACTGGCCCGCCGTGGCCGCCATCTACGCCGAGGGCATTGCTACTGGCACGGCCACCTTCGCCACCGAGCTGCCCACCTGGGACGCCTGGGACCGCGACCACCTGCCCACCTGCCGCCTGGTAGCCACCGACGACGCGGGTGCGGTGCTGGGCTGGGCGGCCCTCTCGCCGGTATCGGGCCGTTGCGTGTACGTGGGCGTGGCCGAGGTGAGTGTGTATATCGCAGCCGCCGCGCGCGGGCAGGGCCTGGGCCGGGCATTGCTGGCCGCCCTGGTGGCCGAATCGGAGCAGCAGCAGCTGTGGACGCTGCAAGCCGGCATCTTCCCGCAGAACGCGGCCAGCGTGGCCCTGCACGAGGCCCTGGGCTTCCGGCTGGTGGGGCGGCGCGAGCGCATCGGCCAGCTGCGCGGGCAGTGGCAAAATACCCTGCTGCTGGAGCGCCGCAGTACCGTGGTGGGGGTGTAGGGGGTTGGGGGCTGCAGGTTGGATAGCAGGCAAGGAATAACGTCATGCAGAGCGTAGCGAAGCATCTCGCGTGCAATAGTAAACCCGTCGATTGGATTACTGCTGCGGTAGAGATGCTTCGCTGCGCTCTGCATGACGTTCTTTTTTCCCTCATACCCTTATACCCTCCAACCCTCATACCCTCCCTACACCCCCACCACGGCG
>JALYUI010000009.1 GCA_030853845.1 Bacteroidota bacterium
GGCCATCGGTGGCCAGCACCACGGCCGCGCCGTGCAGCACCTGGCCGGTGGTGAGGCGCACCTCGCGGCCATCGACGATGCCGGCCACGGTGGTGTTGAGCCGTATGGTGCCGGCGGGCAGGCGGGCGGCCAGCTGCTCGGGCAGCTGCTGCATGCCCAGGGCCGGCAGGGCCGCCTCGCCCATGATGAACTGCTGGAACACGAACTCGAAGAAGTTGCTGGCCGTGGTCAGCTCGCGGTCGATGAACACACCGCCGAAAAAGGGCCGGAAGAAGGTGTCAATGATGCGCTCGCTCCAGCCGTAGCGGCGCAGGAAGCTGAGCGTATCGGTGGCCGGGCGGGCCAGCAGCTGCTCGGGCGTGTACTGCATGAGGTGGCGCACCATGCTCAGGATGCGCAGCTTGTCGGGCAGGCTGCCGATAGTCGAGGTGAGGGCCGAAAACGCCGCCAGCGGCCGTTGCAGTGGGTTTTGCAGGGTGGCTTCGATGCCTTCGGGCAGGCGGATAACGGCCCCGGAGCGGAAGGCTTGGAGGTGGAGCGCGCCGTAGTCGAAGATGCGCCGGGCCTCGGGGTAGTTGGTGAGCAGCACCTGGAAGCCGCGGTCGAGCCGGAAGCCTTCGGGGGTGAGGTCGGTGCGCACGCGGCCGCCCACGGCGTCGGCGGCTTCGAGCACGAGCACCGGGCGGCCGGCGCGGTGCAGCCAGGTGGCGCAGGCCAGCCCGGCCATGCCGGCCCCCACAATGATAACCGGCAATTCAGACTTATTCATGTAATCAGGCAAAGCAATGATTAAACAGCTAGTAACCGTAGAGGTTAGCGCCGAATTCCTGCTTATACGACTGAATCTGCATCAAGCCGGAATTATCTCCTCGTCGGCCGGGCTTCCAAAGCTCAAACTAGCAGGGCAGCCAGCCCCCGTCGTTCGCAGCACCACCTGATGCAGGGCTACGCGGCGTCTGACGGCTGCGGGTGCAGGCCGGGTTGGCTTTGGTCTAGCCCGGGCCTTTGGAACCCGTATTGGGGGGCAGTGGGCCGGGCTGCACCGCGAGCTGCCACCGAATGTTAAGCTGCACGCCCATTTTCACAATGCTGAACCGGACTACTCCGGCCGTGGGTTTGCCATAAGCCTGGGCCGGATGCCAGCGCCCCATCCCATCGAGGGCATGCGTAACGGCTGTCATGATGCCGCTGCCGCCCTGTCCGCTCGCCACCCGGAGCACCCCTTCCGGGTCGACGGTGGCCAGCAGGGTAAACACCTGCCCGTCCACTATATTCTCCCACTCCTCCCGGCGGTTACTCTGGTAGAGCCGGTCGAGCAGCTTTTGCATGTAAGTAATCTCTTCCATGGGGGGCCTGGGAGGTTCCAGGTGGGCAGCCGCATTGGCCGTGCTGCCTCCCGCTGCCACCTCGGCCCGGTGCCGGGTGTTGGCCAGCAGGCCCGCGCAGTTGAGCCCCAGCCGAATATGGTCGCCCCAGGCCGTGGGGTCCTCAATATCCGGCTCCAGCAGCGAGTACGTTTTGTAGCGCGACGGCATGCCGGGCGGAGCACTTAGCGCCCGGCCACCCCGAAAAATGCCCTGTTCGTAAGTTTCGGTCGTCACGAGCTTCTCCGACCCCAGCTGGTGGCTTTCCCAGATACCCTGGGGCAGGCCATTCAGTACCGGCCCGCCGTAACGGCGTTTCGGCTGCCGCATCACCCCCTGCCAGCGGCCATTGCCGTTGCTGACGCCCGCCTGACCGGTCGAATCCCAATAGGCCATGATGCGCAGGCGGGGCGCGGCCACCCCGGTCCACTCGAACGTTTGCTGGCGCTGGCCATTGGCGTACCAGAACTCCCAGGTGCCGGTGGGCTCACCCTGTGCGAAACTTCCCCGAATAGCCAGCTGGCCGTTGGGATAATAGGTTTCGTAGCGGCCGTGGCGCTGCCCGTTGTCGTAGTACAGACGGCTGCGCAGCTGCCCGTTATCGATGGTATAGTCGCGCACCTCACCCCGGAAATCGCCCGTGGGCGTTACGTGCGTATGCCGGCGAATGCTGGCGCACGCGGGCGGTGTCAGGTTGTAGCGCAGGTCATAGTAAAGTACGGTACTATCGCCGGCCAGCACGGTGATGCACTCCGCCACCGTAGCCGTATTCTCGGACTTGCTGAAGGAAATCGGAAGCTGCGCATCGGCCGCCCGGCTCAGTAGCAGCCCCAATAAGGCCAGTAGCAGCCGGCGGGCGGGCCGCAGCATGTCGAAGTATTGCATCGGGATAGATGTGCAGCTTAATGAGGTAGAACTAATACGCAAGATAAGCCCAAAGCCTCCGCGACAAACGGACCAACCCGTGCCAGACTACTGGCTTAAAACAGCTTCGGCATTTGGTGCTGCTTTCACTTCTTCTGCGTCTTCCTGGCCCGGAATCCGGCCACGCCGGGGCGTTGCAGGCTGATTTGCCAGGCCCCCATCGGCTGGCGCGGGTGGTAGCCGGTGGCCTGGTTTTGCGGGGCCTGCTGCCGGATGAGGGCGCAGGCGGGGGGGCACCACACCCCCATGCTGGCCGATGGTAGCGCCGCCGGGACGCCGGTGGCCATACCTGGCAAGGCGGAAACGGTTTCGGCTGCCGACGGGCGCTTTGCGCTGGCCGTGGCGGCGGGGAATTATACCGTGGTATTGGGCGGCAGGCCCGTCGTTGAACGACTGGAACCGTGCCACCTGCACTACCTGCCTATGCATTTATAACAGCAGCAGCAACGGCGAGACGCAAAATGTTGCGTCTCTACCTCCAACCCATGTCCTGCACACTAGCTTGGAATCCGCTGTAAAATTATTATGAACTTTCAACTACCAATCGAGAGCCGATTAAGAGCCATCGAGCGGGGAATTATGCTATTTGAGTGGTGGCTGGGAGGCGGATGATGCTGGCGGGGAGCGGGGACCAGCGAAATTTGATGCGGCAGGGGGTGGGGCAGGGGAAGCAAAAAGGCGTTTGGATAAGGCTAGAGTGGGGTTGGGTTAGGCAGTAGGGGCTTGGGGGTGGGCGCAGGATGGTGTGGGGGTAGGGGGCGGTGGGGATGGGTGGTAGTTGACTGATAATTAGGAGGAAATAGCAGGAATAAAGGATGAGGTAATTTGATAAATTGCATTTTTTGGTGAAATTTCAAAATCATAACGATGAGTATATGATAAGTGAAGGGCTGGCATATACATTTGCCAGCACCAGCAGTTGGCTGGTTCCTTTCCCCTGCTACTCATGCTGAATCTATCGATGTCGCAAAGCGACCTGACGCGGGTGTTGCCACTGGCCTGGCAGAACTACCTGGATAATCAACCCAAGCTGGCCGGCTACAAGGCACGGTACACGCCGGAGCTGGCCACGGCGGCACAGGCCCGCTTCGAGGCGGCGCTGCTGCTGCCCGACGCGCAGGCCCGCAACGCCGACCCGGAACTGACCCGGATGGAGCTGCTGACGCAGGGCCGCGAGTTTCTGGAGGTGTGGCAGTGGCTGGAGGGCTACATCGAGGGGACGTACCCGGGGGCGGCGTACAAGCCCATGCGCGACGCGGCGGGCTACAAAAGCTACGCGGCGGCGGCCGGCTCCGACTGGTCGGCGATGATGGCGCTGATGAATTCGGCCAAGCAGTTTGTGGCGCTGCACGATGCCGAGCTACAAGCTAAAGGCGACATGCCCGCCACCTTTGCCGCGCGGGTAGTGGCGGAGGCGGCCGATGTAGAAACCCTGCTCAAGCGCATGGCCCGCGAGGCGCAGGCAGCCACGGACGGCACCTCGGCCCGCCTCACGGCGCTGCGGGCCTGCCTGGAAGAGTTTATGGTGGTGAGCCGCGACGCGCAGCGCGTGTTTCTGCGGCAGCCCGACGTGGCGCGGCTGTTCCAGGTGGAATACCTGCTGAGCATGGTGGGCGGCGGGGCGCAGGCGGGGGTGCGCGGCACCCTCACACTGGCCGATGGCAGCCCCGCCGCCGGGGTGCCGGTGGGCATCGCGGGGCAGGCCGACACGGTGTCGGACGAAGACGGACGCTTCGCGCTGGCCGTGGCGGCGGGGAATTATACCGTGGTGCTGGGCGGGAACGGCGGCTGGGTGAAGCAGGAGCTGCCGGTGGCGGTGGAAGCGGGGGTGAAGCGGCGGGTGGATGGGGTGGTGGGGAGGGTGGGGTAATGTACTAATTTCTAAAAAACATGCAACCAACGATACAAACGAGATTCGATGAAATTAAACGGGAATGTTGGAATGAAGCCCTGCACGCTTATGGTTTGGCAGAGATTTTTCGACGTAAGCAAAAAGTTCTGGATAAAAGGATTAACTTCATTACACTTCTTGGGGTAATTATCCCAGGTCTAGTAGGAGCCACTGCAATGGGATACGGCTTGAAGTTTAACATGCTACCTGCTATGATTGCAGTTGGTATCTTCGTGCTTATTATACAGTTGCTTTTATCGATTTTAGCTCTAGTGTATAAATGGAGTGATAAGATGTCGTATGCAAACGAGTCTATTAGCGAAAATTCGCGTTTGTCTGATGATTTCAGAAAACTTGGAGCTAATCAAGCTATAGTATTGCCTGATTTGGAACAACAATTCCAAATTCTATCTACACGCTCAGAGTCAAGGAGTCAACAGGACAATAAAGTTGATATTGAGGAAAAAGAAAACAGATATGGCATGCGCCACGCCTTAAGGATTTTTAAACGAAAGTGCGCGGGATGTGGGTTAGAGCCTATATCTTTAACTCCAACTGATTGCGACGTTTGTGGCAATTTCAAATTCAGTAATTTTTAATCATTTTTCATTTTTTAAATAATTCGACATGACTCAAAAGACAAACTTTGTTTTTAATGGTTTCCTTAATCTTTCTGCTACAGAGCGTATGGAACTTCTACAGGAAATCCAAAAATTTTCAAAATCCGGGGTTTTGGAACAAATAACGGAAGAGCGTAGAAGTTTTTCATACATCGAAAAAGCAATTAACGAGGGCAGGAAGTTAGGGCCAACGGATGAGAGCGCATGCACTTGTTGTGGGCGCTAAAACCTTAACTGCGGGTACAATTAGAAAGTTGGGTGGAGGGGGTAAGCCATACACTTTACTATTTGTATCCGCAGTTAAGGTTGTCAGCAGCGACCAGCGCAAGGGATTACCAGTATCTAAAATACAGAATCAATGTTTGACGTATTCACAGATGAATTAGAAGTTCAAATTAAAAAAGGTATTGCAAACCTTTATTGGTTTCTAGGAGATTTAGAGAAAGCATGGTTAAGAGCAGGGGTTGACAATAAATTAACGACTAAAATCTTTTCTCAAAGGCAAGAAGATGGAAGCAAGTTTAGCAAGCGCCAACTAATGGACTTGCTCTATAAAGACATAAGAAACACAGACTTCAATAGAAGGTTGGAGATTTCCAGAAATTTTGTCAGATTTTTAGTAGAACATAAAAACTTTGTTCCAGCATCAGAAAACCATCGTATTGACATCGCAGAAACTTGCGCCTTAAAGCTTAGAGAAATTATAAACAAACAGAAAAAAGAATTTGAATATAATCAGCAAACTAAAAAAAGGCCAAACATAGCCAAGCCTATTGACTATCACAGCGAATTACTTAGAGTGCGTGACCAATTTTTAGAAGCGGAATCCAAATCAGGACAAGACAGAGGCTATGCTTTTGAAAAAGTATTTGTGGAACTTATGAAGATTAGCGGTATTCCAGTTGAAGAACCATTTAAAATTATTGGTGAACAAATTGACGGTGCAATAAAATATGGGGGGCATTATTATCTTGTAGAATTAAAATGGACAAAAACCAAGTCTGCACACAAAGAAATATCAAGTTTATATATGAAAGTAGAGGGGAAACTAGAGGCAAGAGGAATCTTTATTTCGATGAACGGTTATTCAAGCGAAATAATTGAATCGATGCCCAAAGGGAAAAAATTAACGACTTTATTGCTAGATGGAGTTCATTTTTCCAACGTGATTTTTGGACAATATAAATTTCAAGAATTGCTAGAGCATTCTATAAGTCAAGCGTCCTTGAAAGGCGAAATATATTGCACACATAGTTTGGCCAAATAATAACGTTCAGGATAGAACGGCTCTGTTGCCACGTTCAAGCAGCCCTTGCCGCTAGGGCGGCAGTGGCATCATGGTCGCCACGGCAAGGCGGGGCGCGGGGTGGGCGGCGCTGAATACGCGCCGCGTGGGCCAGGTTGGAAGCATTAGAAAGCAGGAGCAGCGGCAAGAAGCCTGATTTGGGATGGTTGCCGCTACTTTTGTGCCGCGAGTGGCGGCAATACGAATGAACGTTGAGCGTCACTTTAGATACCTGCCTAATGGCAAATCAAGATTAATCATTATTCTTGTGCCAATCAATCCAACATTAATCGCAACAATTTTAGATTACAAAAAAAATGGCGAAAAAAGTCATTCTGTCAAGCCTGTTGTTTTGTTTGGGGACTATTTACAGTTTCGGGCAAACCGTGGGGGGCGATAAAGACAAGCACGGATGTTTGGCTTCGGCGGGCTATACTTATTCTACTTTAAGTAAGAAGTGCATCCGGGTTTTTGAACAGGCTCTTAAGCTTGATAATGCCTTTCTGAAGCAGTCTTCCACCTCGCAAACCTGCATACTCTTTAGTAAGGACACTAAAAAGGCTGAAATATTTGTGGCGGGCAAAGAGGGAACTGTACTTGACCGGTTCGGGGCTAAAGGGCATTACCTGTGGAAAAACGGGGGGTATGTGGTTGGAAATACAAACGGATATTATATTAAGAAAGATGGGGTGTTAATTTATCGCCAAAAGTAGAAAAAGCGGACGTGCCACCGCAGTGCTTGCCGCTGGGGTGGCCAGGGAGGGCACTGCCGACGCGGTAAGGCGGGGTGCAGGGTGGGCAGTGCCGGATGCGCGCCGGTTGGGCCAGGTG
>JALYUI010000031.1 GCA_030853845.1 Bacteroidota bacterium
GCGCTCTAGCGCATCGCCGACCCGCCGTCCACGTTCATGGCCAGGCCGGTGACGAAGCTCGCCTCGTCGCTGCAGAGCCAGGCCACAGCAGCGCCGACCTCCTCGGGACGGCCCATGCGCTTGACCGCGGTAGCGCCGGCGGCGCGCTCGGTCCAACCCGGGGTGCGGTTGGCCTCGACTCGGAACAGGGGCGTGTCAATTGGACCGGGGAGGACAGCGTTCACGCGGATGCCCTGCGGGCCGAGCTCCGCTGCAGCGACGCGCGTGAGATGGAGGTTCGCCGCTTTGGAGGCGGCATAGATCCCCCAACCAGGGTTGCCGCGGACCGCGGCGGTCGAGCTTGTGTTGACGATGACGCCGCCGCCGCGCTTGAGCATCGACGGGATCTCGTGGCGGAGGCAGAGCAGCGTTCCGGTGAAGTTGACGCCCATGACCCGGGTCACGTCCTCGTCGGTGATCTCGTGGACCGGCTTGGTCTCCGCGATTGCGCCGGCGTTGTTGAAGGCGAAGTCGAGCCCGCCAAAGGTGTCCTCGGCGGCGGCCACGAGCCCGCGGACCTGGTCCTCCTGGGTCACATCGGCTCGCACGAACATCGCCGTGCCGCCGGCCGCCTCAATGGCGGCGACGGTGGCATTGGCCCCTTTCTCATCGTGGGCGTAGTTGACCACCACTTTGGCTCCGTGGGCGGCCAGGCCCTTGGCCACGGCCACGCCAATGCCCGAACTGGCCCCCGTGACAAGGGCAATTTGATTGGTAAGACGCCGGGGGTCGGGAGTTGGCATGCGCGAAGAGTCTGGTGGTGATTGAAAAGTGAGCCAATGCTTAGGGTCGGCTTTTGAGAATTTCATGAAGCCGCGCCGGCAGCATCAGCTGGCTGCCTCAACTTGGGCGCATAGCTCGGGCAAGGCCACGTACTCCAGGGAGTAATGCTGGCGTAGCTCATTGTTGGGCGGCACGTCTTCGCCTGGCCGCCGAAGCCGTACAGAATGCCGGCCAGCCCGGTCCCGATGCGCCTGGCAACGGCGTGGGGCAAATATGAGCAGGATGTGGGCTTTAAGGGGGCAGCAGAAAAATAGACGGGCAAGCCGGCGGGCACGAACGGTAGCCGGGCGCACCGCCACCGCTGGCTAGTCGGCTTCACAGGCAAAGTTGGGACCCGGCCGGACTAGCCAGCATGAGCAATATCTACTGATTAGATGACTGTTGTCAAGGTCCCGCGCAGTTTAGCCGGCCACCTTTACGGCGTTCACTTTTCCCGTTTGCTGCCCGCCGAGGCACTCCCGTTTCTGCCCTCTGCGAGCTGGCCCGCCGTGGCCCGCCATATCCGTGCCGGCCAGCATCGCCACCGGGGAAACACCGCTTGTTTTCGCATCATGACCGATTTCGCCGATTTTTTTCGGAGCCAGGCGGAAGCCAGCGCCCACGTGCAGTTTGTGTACGACCTGACGGCCGGCCGCGTCGCGTACGTGAACGCGGCCTACGAGCGGATACTGCACCGCCCGCCCGGCCAGGTAAATGCCGCCCTGCCCGCTCTGCTCGCGCGGCTGCACCCCGACGACCGCGCCTATCTGGCCCAGTACTGGAGACACTGGACACGCGACCAGTTAACCGACGAGGTGGAAATCCGTCTGCAACACCCCGGCCGGCCCAACCAGTGGTTTTGCCTCACGCCATCGTACCAGCAAACGGCCGGCGGCCGCGTTTTGCTCGGCGGCACGCTGCGCGACATCAGCGTACTGAAGCGGTACCAGGAAAATGCCGACCTCTTCAACAGCCGTAAAAACGCTACCCTCGAAATCCTCTCCCACGATTTGAGCGGGGCTTTTATTATGATACAGCAAATCGCGGGGTACCTGCACGAGGAAATAGTAGTCCCGGCCCACAGCCGGGTGCCCGACATGCTGAACGTGCTGGAAACCACCAGCCGCGACAGCGTTAAAATGATTCGGGACCTAATCAACCTGGAGTTCCTCACCTCGGCCAACACCGACCTAAAGGTGGCCCGCGTGGACTTGGGAGCAGTCCTGCGCGTACCGCTCGACCAGCTCCAGACCGGCCAGCGGCTGCTGGGCCACACGTTTACGTATGAGCTGCCCGCCAAGCCGATATACGCCAACGTGGACGTGAACAAGTTCACCCAGGTGCTCATCAATCTGGTCAGTAACGCCCTCAAGTTCACCCCCGACTCCGGCCACGTGGCGGTCCGTATCGTGCCCGGCCCCGGCGTGGTGCGCATCCACGTCGCCGACGATGGCGTGGGCATTCCGCTGGCCCTGCAGCCCTACCTGTTCGAGCGGTTTACCAAAGCCCGCCGGCCGGGCCTACGCGGCGAAGCCACCACCGGCCTGGGCCTGGCCCTGTGCAAAACCATCGTGGAATGGCACCACGGCCACCTCTCGGTGGTCAGCGCCGAGGGCGAGGGCAGCACCTTCACGGTGGAAATTCCGCGGGCCGAAAACGCCGGCGACCCGGCCCCGAAGCGCGCCCCGGCTCTGACCAATGTCAGGTAACCACCGGCCGCTGCTCATGGGGCCGCAGCCGGTGGCGGCCGGACCTTTGGGCCTTCCCGCACCGGGCGGTACCTGGGATGGTCGGCGTGTTTATTTTTTCTCACTTTCCCCTCAACCCCTCTCATGGAAACGCTCGAAATTGCTGCGCCGCCCACCGACCACCTGGCCGATGGCGACATCACTACCGCCCTTGAGCTGCAGTACCACACCCAAAAAGGGGTGAGCGCTCATTTAATTGACGTCGACACCCACGAGGGTATCGTCAAGCTGACCGGCATCACCGACAACCTGCTGGCGCGGGAGCGGGCCGAGGACATTGCCCTGGCGCTGCGCGGCGTGCGCGGGGTCATCAACGAAGTGCTCATCAGCACGCCCGACGTGCCCGATGCCGAACTGCAAGCCTCGGTAGACCGTGCCCTCACCACCGACCCCGCCACGAGCTACTACAAGGTTCACGTCGCTGCCGCCGATGGGGTCGTTACCCTGACCGGCACCGTGCAGACCTGGCCCGAAAAGCAGCTGGTGCTGCGCGTGGGGCGGGGCGTGCGGGGCGTGCGCCGCCTGGAGGCCGATGAGCTGAACATTAGCTGGGTCAACCTGGATAACTCCGACCATGAAATTACTGTCCAAATCCGGGAGTCGCTGGCGTGGGATATTCGCGTGAACGCCGCCCTGGTGGAGGTGCGCACTCAGGACCGGACGACGTACCTATCGGGCACCGTGGGCACAGCCGCTGAGCGGGTTCAGATAGAAACTACGGCCTACAATGCCGGCGCGGCCCACGTCGATACCCGCGAGCTGAACGTGGTGCACTGGGCCGCCCACCGCGATTTGCGGGGCGACAAGTACGCGCCGCGTACCGACGAGGCCATTGCCGAGGCCGTGCGCGCGGCTTTGCGGTTCGACCCCCGCGTGCAGGCCTGCCAGCCCCTGATAACGGTGCTTAACGGCGTCATCACGCTGAGCGGCACAGTGAGCAACCTGCTCGCCAAGCAGGATGCCGAGCGCGATGCCCGCCACGTGGTGGGCGTCGCGGATGTGCTCAACCTGCTGAAAGTGCGCACGACTAGTTTCATACCCGACCTCCAAATCGGACACACCATCCGGGAGGCGCTGGCCCGCGACCCTTACGTGGGCCTGAACGAGTTCAGCGTGCACGTGCGCAACGGTAAGGCCCAACTCTACGGGCAGGTCAACAGCCACTTCGAGCAAGACCAGGCCGGCCGGGTGGCCGCCGGGGTCAATGGCGTCGCCGAAGTAGATAACTGGGTAACCGTGCCCGCCAGGCCAGACGCTGCTACCTGCCAGACCGATTCCAGGAAGCCCGGCTTGGCCCGCCCCAACCCCGACTTCGCGCTGGCCGAGCGCATCCGTAGCCGGCTGTTCTGGTCGCCGAGTCTGCACAGCCAGCATATCGAGGTAGTGGTGGCGAAAGGCCAGGCTACCCTCACGGGCACCGTCGAATCCTGGCTCGACCGCGACCAGGCCGGCCACGCTGCCCACGCGGCCGGCGCTTGTGATGTGGACAACGAACTGGTGATTGACTTTAGGCATTAGAACGCAGGGCTCCGCGCGGGGTGCTAAACTGGCGCTGGTGAGTAGCCCCGTCAGCGCCGGCTTGGCGACTAGTCGGCTGCTGCCCCGCTTGGTCGCGGCGGTGCAGACCGCGCATGTCTCGTCCGCAAAAAGGAGAGGCTACCGAACAGCTGTTCGGTAGCCTCTCCTTTTTACGAGATGCCGAAATTGTTTACAAAGTGCCTCAATGGTCAGGCCCCGTTTTGGGGGCCGTCGGCCGGGCCGTATCAACCGCGCCGCAGCTCGCCCGCGTCCAGCATCTGCTTGTGCTCCCGGTACTGGTCCGGGGTGATTTGTCCGGATGCGAGGCGCATCCGCAGCACGTCGAGCGGGGAGCTGTGCCGGTAGCGCTGGCCGGGGATGCCCATGGGAATGGCGAACATCCAAACCATCAGGAGAACCCACAGGAACCACCAAATGAGGTTCATACCCCAGTAATAATGACCGTATAGCATGGCTTTTGTGCTTAAGGGTGAAGAAAAAAAGGGAAAGCAATATGGGTTACCAAGCGCGGCAACTAAAATGCCGCTGCCCGGTCGGCATCATTCAGTTTCCAGCAGGAGCTTGTGCTCCTGGTACTGCTCGGGGGTGATTTTGCCCGAGGCGAGCCGCGCCCGCAGCAGGTCCATTGGCGTGTTTCTGCGGTGCCGCTGACCCGGAATGTTGTAGGGCGTAGCGAAAATCCAGAATAGCAGGATTCCCCAGATGAACCACCAGATGAGGTGCATTCCATAGGTAGTATAACCGTCGTGAAACATGGCGTTTGTGGTTAATGGTGAATGAAGAAGGGAAAAGCAGTGGGGGTGGCGAAGTGCGGCTACTAAACCGCATCGGCCGGGGCGCTGACGCAAATCAGCTTTTTATGGACGAACTCATCAATTGCCAGGTTGACCGGCCGGCCGGGCGCTAGTGCGGCATATTTGGGTAGCTAGTCTGGCAGCCTTAACTGGCTTTATTGGCCTCCGAGTATGCCCGGTAGGGCCCCTGGCACAACGAACTTGCTCCCGTAACCGGTAGCAGCATTCGTCGCGTCAGGGGCCTGAAGCAGGGATTAGAGCGCCCGCCTCTCCGGCTTTATGCCGTCAGTTATCAGGCTAGTAGTAAAGATGAAAGTGGTCTACGACGTCGTCGTAGGAGCAGCCCGCCCGCTTGGCGAGGCGGTGATACCAGTCGTCCTGCATGCCGTGGGCGTAGTAGAAATCCTCGTCGTTGAGCATGTTCCACTTGTGCTTGGCTTTAGCGACGATGTCGTTCCAGTTGCCGCGGGCATTCAATTCTCCATAATAGGGGTTGAAGTACGTCACGACGTCGTCGTAGGAGCAGCCCGCCCGTTTGGCGAGGCCGTGGTACCAGTCGTCCTGCATGCCTTCGGTGTAGTAGAAATCGTCGTCGCCGAGCATGTTCCACTTGCGCTTGGCGTTGACAATGATGTCGCTCCAGTCGCCGCGGGTGTTCAACTCCACATAGTAGGGGTTGAAGTACGTCACGACGTCGTCGTAAGAGCAGCCCGCCCGCTTGGCGAGGCGGTGGTACCAGTCTTCCTGCATGCCGTGGGTATAGTAAAAATCGTCGTCGTTGAGCATGTTCCACTTATGCTTGGCGTTGACGATGATGTCGCGCCAGTCGCCGCGGGTGTTCAACTCAATTATTTCGGTGCTAACCATGATTGAAAAGTAAAAAGTAAAAAAAGAGATGGTAAACGAGTAAGCAAAACGTAGGGTGCGCGGGACGTAACGCGGACTGCAAGGACAGGCCTCCCAGGGTTAAAAATTTGCTTATCAATACATTGTACTCAAGTCCGGCATCATGCCTGGCCGGCGCGGCGCAGGCGTAATGCCCGCCCGGAGCTGGCCCTGCCCGAGTGGGGTCGAATGCAGCCGTCAGGTGGTCGGCCAGCGCGGGTTGAGAAGTAAGCATGGCAAGCGACAAGAATTGGGCGAAGCGAGCCGGGCCGGGCCGTTAGCGGGCCGGTTTACCGGCTAAGCTTCTTGCGCTACAAAGGTGCCAGCCACCCGGCTGGTCGAACATGACGATTGTCAAGCCGGGGAAGTGATTGTCGTCAAAGTCGGTCGGCTCTGGCGCGGAGCTTTGCGGTCTGTTTCGTCCCGCTTCCTTCCCCACCATGCTGCTGCCTCCGCCTTTGCCGACGTTCGGTGGCGTTGCACCAGTCGTTTACCCTCAGGCTGAGCTAATGGGCATGTTTAAAAGGTCGGTCCAATCGTTAATCAGCCGTTTCACTAACTACCGGTCTTCGGTGGGCGCAGCTGACTGCCTGGCGATAACAGAAGTATTCGTCCCTTATTTTCCGGCGAATTGTAGCATCGGAAGCTACATCACTACATCCCGGGACCACCTAAATTAATGTCCCAGAAAGTGCTGGGAGGGTATGGTCACCACAACTTCCTGGGCCTTATTGGCCAGCACGCACTGGCAGGCCAGCCGCGAGCAAAGACGCGGGTTGATGGCGCGGTCAATAAAATCCTCCTCTTTTTCGGAGATGTCGGGCAACTCGTCGCCGCCTTTATCCACGTAGATGTGGCAGGTGCTGCACCCGCTCACGCCACCGCAATTGTGCTGGAGATGAATGCCGTTGTTGAGGGCCACGTCGAGGATTGACTCGCCGCTCGCCGCCACGTGGGTCTGGGCCGGCTGGCCGTCTTCAAACTTAAAAGTTATAGTGGAAGGAGTCACAATCGGGTGGCCCGGTAGGCTCTAAAAAAGTACCGATTCAGGTTTTTGCGTCGACTGTTCGCCCGTTGCGCCCATCCAAATCAGCATCCGTCTTATTACCAAACGGGAAGCTAAGCGGGGTCGGCGATGCGCACTACCAGGCCGTCGAGGTCGGGGCTGTTCAGGCGAATCTGGCAGCAAAGGCGGCTGGTTGCGTGCACCACGGGCAGCGTATCGAGCATGGCCCGCTCGTCGTCACTGGGCTCGGGTAGGGGCGGGCCGGCCAGCACCTCTACGTGACAGGTGGCGCACAGTGCAATCCCACCGCAGGTGGCCGGAATGGGGTAGTCGTTGGCCTTGAGCAATTCCATCAGACTCAGGCCCATGTCAGTCGGGGCTTCCAGCTCGCGTTGCTGGCCGGGCGCGTCCTCCACGTAAATGCGAATGTCGTTTTCCATAGAGTAAGGGAACAAGCAGGGGAGCAAATCGGCAGACATAACCACCCATTAACGCCTTTATAAAGAAGGTGCGCCGTTCACCGTGGTGTACTTGAGGATATATCTTTTATCGGGGTAGATGTACTTAAACACGCCCTGGCTCATAAGGGCAGCCTCGTGGAAGCCGCAGAGGATGAGCTTGAGCTTGCCGGGGTAGGTGTTGATGTCGCCGATAGCGTATACGCCGGGCAGCGAGGTGCTGAAGTCTTCGGTGTTCACCACGATGGCGTCATCGGTGAGTTTCAGGTTCCAGTCGCCGATGGGCCCGAGCTTGGGCGTGAGGCCAAACAGGGGCACAAAGGCATCAAGCGGCACGGTTTCGGCTTCCCCGTTATTACCCATGATGGTTACTTCCTGCAGGTGGCCGGTGCCGTGCAGGTGCGTAACGTTGGAGCTGAGCACGAGCTTGATTTTGCCGGCTTCGTGCAGGTTCTTGACTTTTTCGGCTGAGTCGGCGGCCCCGCGAAAGGTGGTGCCACGGTGCACCAGGGTCACCTCCGAGGCTTCGTTGGCCAGAAAGATAGTCCAGTCGAGGGCCGAGTCGCCGCCCCCGGCAATCACAATTTTCTTGTCGCGGAAGTGCTCGGGGTCGCGCACCATGTAATGTACGCCTTTGCCTCCCTCAAAACGCTCCAGGTTCTCCACGGCGGGCTTGCGGGGCTCGAAGGAGCCCAGGCCGCCCGCAATGGCCACGGCCTTGCAGTGTATCTCGGTGTCATCGGTGGTAGAGAGCTGAAACGAGCCATCCGCCAGCTTGGCGAAACGCTCGACCCGCTCGCCCAGCGTGAAAGTGGGCTGGA
>JALYUI010000049.1 GCA_030853845.1 Bacteroidota bacterium
GATGGCGGGTGCCATCCGGCCGGACCGGGTTGTGAAATGCAGAATAGTACCTGTACCGCCGCTAGTAGGCGCGGGCAAAGTAAGCGCGGCGGGGGCTGGGCAGCCCCGTCACCATGCACATGCCTGGCTCGTCGGCTTCGTTCAGGGGCAGGCAGCGCACGGTGGCTTTGGTTTCTTCCTTGATGCGCTCCTCGGTTTCGGAAGTGCCGTCGTAGTGGGCCAGCAGGAAGCCGGGCTCCGCGTCGAGCAGGCGCTTGAACTCGTCGTAGCTATCGACGCGGGTGGTGTGGGCGGCGCGGAAGCTCTTGGCCCGCTCGTAGATGTTGACCTGGATATCGGCCAGCAACTGGTCCACGCTGGCCACAATGTTGGCCAGGGGCAGGCTCATCTTTTCCTTGGTATCGCGGCGCACTACTTCCACGGTGCCGTTGTCGAGGTCGCGCGCGCCGATGGCCAGGCGCACGGGCACGCCCTTCAGCTCCCACTCGGCAAACTTGAAGCCGGGGCGCTCGGTGTCGCGCGCATCGAGCTTCACCGAGATGCCGCGCGCAATCAGGCCCTGCTGAATGGGCCGGATGCGCTCAATCAGGGCCTCCAGCTCGCCGGACTTGTAGATGGGCACGATGACCACCTGAATCGGGGCCAGCTTGGGCGGCAGAATCAGCCCTTCGTCGTCGGAATGGGCCATGATGAGGGCACCCATCAGGCGGGTGCTCACGCCCCAGCTGGTGCCCCACACGTACTCGAGGCCGCCTTCCTTATTGGCGAACTGCACGTCGAAAGCTTTGGCGAAATTTTGGCCTAGGAAGTGGCTGGTGCCGGCCTGTAGGGCCTTGCCGTCCTGCATCAGCGCCTCGATGCAGTAGGTATCTTCGGCCCCGGCAAAACGCTCGTTGGGGGTTTTCACGCCTTTCACCACGGGCAGGGCCATGTGCTCCTCGGCAAACTCGGCGTATACGTCGAGCATCTGGCGGGTTTCGGCCACGGCCTCCTCGGCGGTGGCGTGGGCCGTGTGGCCTTCCTGCCAGAGAAACTCGGCGGTGCGCAGAAACAGCCGGGTGCGCATTTCCCAGCGCACCACGTTGGCCCACTGGTTGATGAGCAGCGGCAGGTCGCGGTAGCTCTGAATCCAGTTCTTGTACGTGCTCCAGATAATGGCCTCCGAGGTGGGGCGCACTATCAGCTCTTCCTCGAGCTTGGCATTGGGGTCGACGCGCAGCTTGCCCGGCCGGTCGGGGTCGTTTTGCAGGCGGTAGTGCGTCACGACGGCGCACTCCTTGGCAAAGCCTTCGGCGTTTTTCTCCTCGGCTTCGAACAGGCTTTTGGGCACGAACAGCGGGAAGTAGGCGTTTTCGTGGCCGGTGCGCTTAAACATGTCATCGAGCTGGCGCTGCATCTTCTCCCAGATGGCGTAGCCATAGGGCTTGATAACCATGCAGCCACGTACGGCCGAATTTTCGGCCAGGCCAGCACGCTTCACCAACTCGTTGTACCACAACGAGTAATCTTCCTGACGGGTAGGCAACTTTTTGCTCATGGGAGGCATCTAAGGATTAATTGAAACAGTGCCCGAATCTGGTACAAGAATTGAACTTGCGTTGGGGCACCGTTTCGGGGTCAAATTACGTTAGGAATGGCGGGACCTTCCGCAGGCCGTCTCTTTGGAGGCAGCCACCCCGGCCTACCTGTTTTTCAGTATTTTCAGTGTAAGCAGTGCTGATTAGTAGTTTCTTCATCATACTTATATCGTATAGGTCGTTACTTTACTAGTGTCCTTTCACCCTTACCTTTTTTCAGTCATGAGAAATCTTATCAATACCTGCTTACCGGTTCTGGCGCTACTGGCGTTGAGCGGCTGCGCGGGCACTTCGGCCCTCACGTCGTCGGAAGACGATGGGGTTTATTATTCTTCGAAAGACCGCACCACGGCCGTGGTGAGCCAGGCCCCCGCACCGACCTCGACCAACGAAGCGGCCAACCCCGACTACAACGGTAACACCGGCAGCGCGGCCACGGCCCCGCAGAGCAACGGCTCGACGCAGTATTACGACAACAACTACAGCTATATGCAGGGTGCCCCCGGCTACGGCTCGGGCAGCCGCTACTACGGGCCTGGCGTTAGTTCCTATTCGCCATACAGCCCCTACACCACGCTTAGCTACGCGGGCTCCGGTTACGGATATGGCTGGGGTGGCGGTGCCTGCGGCTATTCGCCCTACGCCTATGGCGGCTACGACCCGTTCTACAGTTCCTACAATAGCCCGTACGGCTATGGCTACAGCCCCTACGGCTACGGTTCGGGCCTGAGCATCAGCTTTGGTCGTCCCTACGGCTACGGTTACGGCTACGGTTACGGTTACGGCTACGGCTACGGTTACTCGCCTTACTCATACGGCTATTCGCCTTATTACTATGGAGGCTCTTACTATGGCGGCTACTATGGCCGCAGCGGCTATTATGGCAACTCTTACTACGGTAACAGCTACTATGGCAACTCTTACTCCGACCGCAGCTACTCCGGCCGTCGCCCGGATAGCAACTACCACCGCACCGAGCGGGGCTCGGAAGGGCGTTATGCTACGGGCAGCGGCGCGGTGAACGGTAATGGTACGCCGGCTCCGGTTGGCCCGGGCCGGGGCCGCAGCGAACGGATTGCGCCCGCAGACGGTAGCCAGGGTGGGCAAATAATGCCGACTTCGGAAGGCGGCCGCAAGCGCCAGGAAGTGGCCGAGAGCCCCTATTCGAATTCGAGCCAGCCGGCGGGCAGCTACAACCAGCCCCGCCGCCTCGACGAAGGCAGCCAGCCCCGCACCACGGAAACAATGCCCGGCCGACAGCCCTACGGCGAGGCCGGCCAGCTTACCCGCGACGACCGCAGCCGCACTCGTGAGGAGGCCACGCAGCCCACTCGCGACCAGTCGATGACGCCCGCCCAGGACCAATCGCAGGCCGAAGGGTCGCGCCGCCGTGGTGGCTTCATGCAGAGCGTATTTGGCCAGCCTGCATCGGGCGGGCAAGCGGCCGACCAACCGGCGCGCCAGCGCAGCTACGACCAGCCCCAGCCGGCGCGCCAGCGTAGCTACGACCAGCCTCAGCGCTCATACGAGCAGCCCCAGCGCAGCTACAGCCAGCCTTCCTACTCGGCCCCTTCTTATGGTGGCGGGGGTGGTGGGGGCGGCAGCAACGGCGGGGGTGGTGGCGGTGGTGGCCGACGCGGCCGCAACTAGACAATAGCTTTTTCTGCAATTCTCTTCCCCAAGTGAGCCGGCCCGACGGCCGTCTCCTTTTTTTCTCCTTCCTATGAAAAAACGGATTTTATGGCTTAGCCTGGCCCTCGTAGCAGGGCAGGCCGGCCACGCCTTTGCCCAGGGGGCCAGCGATGCCCTGCGCTACTCGCGCCTACAGTTTGGCGGCCCCGCCCGCACCCAGGGTATTGCCGGGGCCAACGTGGCCCTCGGGGCCGACTTCGGCAACCTGACCAGCAACCCCGCCGGACTGGGGCTGTTTCAGAAATCGGAGTTCCACCTTACGCCGGGCATTGGCCTGGGTCAGAGCGATAGTCGCATAGAAGGCAATTTCGGTACCGCCCAGAACGAAACCAAGAACAGCTTCCACATTGCCAGCCTGGGGGCCGTGTTTGCCAGCCGCCACCCCGACGGAGACGAAAGCTCCTGGCGCGGCGGGGCGCTGGCCCTGGGCTTCTCCCGCCTGGCCGATTTTAATACGGGCACGCTCTACCAGGGTAACATCAGCAACAATCAGTCGTTTCTGAACCAGTACCAGCCGGATGCTGACAATATCCGCACCGCCAGCGGTTTCAACAGCCTGGATAATCAGGTAAACTCAAACAGTTATACTACCGATCTGGGCCAGGCCTACGGCGCATATTTGGCCAATATCCGCACTTCGCGGGCGGGTCTGGATTCGGCTGTGGTGCTGCGCCACCAGGGAAGCACGCTGGCGCAGGGCGAGTCGGTACTCAGCTCGGGCTCGCTATCGCAGTTTGACATTGGCTACGGCGGCAACTTCCGCGACCGGCTGTACATCGGCGGGGCCATTGGGTTTGTGAGCTCGAACTACAATCGGGTGCGCAGCCTAACTGAATCGGATAACGACCCCACTACCCACTTCGAAAGCCTGAACTACCGCACCGACCTGGGCGTGAAGGGCAGCGGCATCAATGGCCGCCTGGGCATTATCGTGCGGGCGTTGGATAACGTGCGCTTCGGTGCTTCGGTGCAAACGCCGACGTTCATGCGCTTCACCGAAACCTTTAGCACCAGCCTGGTTGGTACCTTCAGCACGCAGGGTACTGACCGCGTGCCCACCGACCTGCCAGTGGGCCGGGGCACGGTAGCCACCAGCAATTATCCCGACTATGCTTATACCATCACTACGCCCTTCCGGGCTAATGGCGGGGTGGCGGTGACCCTGGGCAAGCACGGCTTCATTACCGGCGATGTGGAGTATGTGGGCTACCAGCAGGCCCGCCTGCACAACGCCCCCAACGATGCCAATGGCTCTGACTACGCATTTGGTCCGGAGAATGCCGGCATTCAGAGCCAGTTTCAGAATGCCGTGAACGTGCGCGTCGGGGCCGAGGGGCGGTTCGACGTGTTCCGGTTGCGGGCAGGCGTGGCCCGCTACGGCGACCCCTACAAGAACAACAACGGCGACGGCGTGCAGAACTTCTTCACGGTAGGCGCGGGGCTGCGCCAGGGCAACTTCTTCCTGGATGCCGCCGCAGTATACACGGCTTACAACCAGTATTACACGCCCTATAACATGGCTTATACCAATGTTTCGGCTATTAACATCAAAACCAACGCCACCCGCTACACCACCAGCGTGACGGCCGGCATCACGTTCTAGACACTGCCGACTTGCTTCTTAATCAAGAAAGGCTGCCCGAAACCGGGCAGCCTTTTTTTGTTGGAGAATGGCCGGGCTACTTCAGCACCTTCACCTGGCAGGATAGGGCCGGGGCCGTTCCGGTGGCAGCATCGGCCACGTACAGGAGCCCAAACTTGCCATCGGCCGTGCGGAAGGCCAGCACCTGCTCTTTGGCCAGCGGGCCGGTACTAAGCGAATCGGTGGGAAAGAGCATGCCGCCGGCGAAAATTGTCTGGAAGGCCGTGGTGGTAGCGGCGTTATTAAAGTCGGGTAGGGTGCGGGTGGTGCTGCGCAGCTGGGTGGCCCGCCGCTGAGCCGGGAGCCAGTGATTGGCATCGAGCAGCGGTGCGTAGGTAAACGAGGCCGGGGATTCGAGCGACAGGCCGCTGGCGCGCGACACGGCCACCAGGTCGATGAGGGTTTGGTTGGCGTGCAGGTTTTGCAGGCCGTTGAGCAGGGCGTAGTGGGGCAGCACCAGGCCGTAGGCGAGGTTACAGTAGGTACGGGCGCGGTCGCGAGCCGGCAGGTTGGCGGCACTCACGGGCGTGGGCACCGGCCGTAGCCGTAGCAGGTAGGCGTGGTAGACTTTGGCCGAATCGGCGTTGCGCACGTTCAGGGTGAGGGTGCGGCGGCCGGTTTGCCCACTGGCATCGGTGAAGGTGTAGGTCCAGGTTTCGG
>JALYUI010000076.1 GCA_030853845.1 Bacteroidota bacterium
GTTTACCTACCGGGGCGACAACGCGGAACATTACTGGACGGCCACGGCCTACGTGCAGCACCACGACTTCACCCGCTTCCGGGTGGGCCAGAACGGCACCACGCGGGCCCTGACGCCACGCCACAGCGCAAGGCGGAAGGCATCCGGGTGTATGCGGGCCTCGACCTGCGGCGCACAGTAGCGAGCACGCTGGCCGAGGTCCCGGTGGAGTACGCGGCGTTGCGGGGGCAAACGAAACGAGCGGGCCAGATAGTCCACTCATGTTGTTATCGGTAACGGTTGGTGTATTCGTTACGATAAGGGTTGCGAACAGAAGTCGCGGGTGGCAGCGCAACGCTTTTCGTCTCTACCGACGCAAGCCACTTCGCGACGGGTAGGGACCATGCCTTGGGCAAAATCTAGGTATAATCCGCAGTTAGATTCTGGTATTGACCGCAACGCATGGCAACCTTCCCGGCCGGACCTTTGTCCGCGCTTACCCTTGCGCGCTCTTTTGGTCCTTATTATGGCATACGACGCCCGCTTTGGCCCCACTGCCCAAACCCCGGCGCAACGTGCGCGGGTGTTGGAGCAACTGCAAGCTGCCCTGCCCTACCTGAAAACCAAGGCCACACTTTCCGCCCGGCAGCTATACGCCCGCTACGTGGCCGGCGAGCTGAGTTGGGCGGATGTGCGCCTGGCCCTCGACGCCGCCTGACGGCTAAAAACCGGTATATTGTCGTATTGGGTAGTGCTTTGCTCCGCAGTATTTTCCCTGCCCGAACCTGAAACGCGAATTCTCGCCCAAGCCGTTGGAGCAGGCCAGCAGCGACTCCCGGCTGCCCCTTGTCCTCCATGCGCAAACCTACATCCGTTGTCCCTGAGCCAGCTGGCCATCCCGCTGCTTCCTCCAATGGCAATGCTGCCGGAAGTGGAACAGACGCGGAATCCTTGCTACAAGGCTTGCCCTGGGGCGTGGTGGTGCTCGACGCGAACGGCACGGTGTTGCGCCTGAACGAGCAGGCAGCCCGCTGGTGGGGAGTGCAGACGCCGGAGGTGTTGGGCAAGCGGTTGAGTTCCGCCCCCGCCGGTACGCTGCCCGCCGACCTGCTGCAAGCCCTGCAAGCGGTGGCGAGTGGCCCGGTGCGGCCCGGTAGCGAATTTTTCCTGCCGGAGCACCAGCAATGGATTACCATGAACAGGGCCCAACACGGCGACGGCTGGGTGGTGTACTGGCAGGACGTGACGGCGCAGAAACAGCAGCAGCAGGCGCACGAAACCCAACAAGCCGCCAACGACCTGCTGCGGGAAGTGACCGCCCGCGAGCAGGCGGCGCAGACCCTGCTGCAAGCGCAGGACGCGCGGACCCGGCGCGCCGCCGACAAGTACGGGGCGCTCTACAACTCGATGGACGAGGGCTTTTGCATCCTGGAAGTGTTGCTCGACGAGGACCAGCGCCCCGTCGATTACCGCTTCCTGGACGTGAACCCGGCGTTTGAAGCGCAAACCGGCCTGCGGGAGGTCGTGGGCAAAACCATGCGCGAGCTGGTGCCCGGCGCGGAGGTATTCTCGGTCGAAATTCATGGCCGGGTGGCCCGCACGGGCGAGCCCGCGCGCTTCGAGGGCTATGCCGAGGCGCTGGACCGCTGGTTCGACGTGAATTCCTTCCCCATCGGCCCGGCCGCCGACCGGCAGGTGGGTGTGCTCTTCACCGACAGCAGCGCGCGCAAGCGGGCGGAAGAAGCCCTGCGCCAGTCCGAGGCCCGCTACCGCGCCCTGTTCACGAACATGGAGCAGGGCTTTTGCCTGCTCGAAAAACTGGCGACCGCGCCGGGCGAGCCCAGCGACTTCCGCTACCTGGTGGTCAACCCGGCGTTTGAGCGGCACACCGGCCTGGCCGAGGCGGCCGGCCGCACGATTCGGGAGCTGGTGCCCAGCTTCGAACCCCACATCATGGCCCTCTACGACGAGGCGGTGGCCAGCGGCCAGCCCTGCCGGTTTGAGGAATACGTGGCCGGGCGCGACATCTGGTTTGAGGCCGAAGTGGTGCCGGAGGCGCAGCCCGGCCACCTGGCGGTGCTGTTCAGCAACGTGTCGGCGCGCCGCCTGGCCGAGCGGACCCTGCGGGAAAGCGCGGTCCGGGAGCAGGCCGCCCGCGCCGGGGCCCTGGAAGCCGAGCTGCGGGCCGTGCGCACGCATCAGCAGCTCCGGCAGCGGGAGCGGGAAATCTTCTACCGGATGTTCGAGCAAACCCCGGCCATCATTGGCTTGCTGCGGGGGCCGGAGCACCGCCTCGAATTCTACAACGATGCCTTCCAGCTGCTGCTGCCCGGCCGGGAGCTGCGCGGCCGCCCCATGGGGGAGGTGGCCCCGGAGACGACCAGCCAGGGCTTCGTGGACCTGCTGGATGGCGTGTACCAAACGGGCGAGACGTTCTACGGCACGGAGGTGCCGCTGCTGATGGAGCAGCCCGGCGGTCAGCCGCCCAAAATGCATTACTTCAACTTCACCTACCAGCGCTTCGAGGAGGACGGCCAGCCCGCCGGCATCTCCGTGTTTGCCTACGACGTGGCCGAGCAGGTGCTGGCCCGCCGGGAGCGCGAAACCCTGCAGCAGCGGCAGCAGGAGCTGTTCGAGCAGGCCCCCGTGGCGATGGGCGTGTTCAGCGGCCCCGACTACGTGGTGGAGGTCTGCAACCCGAAGCTGGAAGCCATCTGGGGGCGGGGGGCGGCCGAGGTGCTGGGGCGGCCCTTGTTCGAGGCGCTGCCCGAAGTCCGCGACCAGGGCTTCCGGGAGCTGCTCGACGGCGTGCGGACCACCGGCACCCCTTACGTGGCGCGCGAAATGCCCGGCCGGGTGCTGCACCACGGCGTGCTGACGACGGTGTACCTCGATTTCGTGTACCACCCGCTGCGCGATGCCCAAGGCACCATCACGGCCATTGCCGCCGTGGCCAGCGACGTGAGCGCCCGCAAGGAAGTCGAGGCACAGCTGCTCGCCTTCAACGCCGGACTGGAGCGGCAGGTGGCCGAGCGCACCCACGACCTGGGCGAGAGCCAGGCCCGGCTGCAGTCCGTGGTCGATGCCGTTTCCACCACCGTCCTGCTGCTACGGGCCGTGCGCGATGCCAGTGGTGGCATCCTGGATTTTGAGTATGTGCTGATTAATCCGGCCACTCAGGCCTACTATCCCGGCCAGGTCGTCGTCGGCCAGCGCTTCGGCGAGCTGAACCCCGGTGTCCGGCTCACGCCCGTTTTCGGGCAGCTCGTGGCGGTGATTGAAACCGGGCGGCGGGCCGATTTTGAGGTGCATTAGGGGTCGCACTAGAGTAGGAACAGAAAACCCCGCTAAGGAATTTTGGCTAGCACGAGGAGGGAAAAGCAAGTGCGTTATCTTGCTCACCCTATCTTCCCGTTATGTACCCCACCCCCGACCAACCCGCCTACGCCACTGACCCGGCTCACCTGCCTGCGCTGTTGCAGCAGCTCATCGCGGACTTAGCCGACCCAGCCGTTACCTATCTGCTGGGAGGCCACTACTATGACCGGACGAATCATCCGCGCTACCGCCACTTTCCTGCGGTATTCGCCCTGCGGCAGGGTGAGGTAGCGAACGTGGCGGTCGGCCCAGATTTCGTGGCTTTCGACACGGAATTTGTCCGTTATCCAGAAGATGACGAGCCGCACGCACCGGGCCCGTGGGCCGACCGCTTCCGCGCCACCGTTTCCTTCGACCAACTGTATCAGCTTTGCCG
This sequence comes from Bacteroidota bacterium, assembly GCA_030853845.1. Classification (GTDB taxonomy): domain Bacteria; phylum Bacteroidota; class Bacteroidia; order Cytophagales; family Hymenobacteraceae; genus Hymenobacter. The sequence goes on from JALYUI010000076.1 coordinate 3,734, forward strand.
CAAGCAACTCACGCCCGCAGAGCAAGCGGCAGACGAGGTGAACTACGGGCCCGAGACCATTATTTATTATAACGCGGAGGTCTATCAGCGGTATCCCACCCCGGCCGACATTAACCAAGCCTACGCGGCCGCCCCTGCCTCCGGGGAACACCCCTTGATGGCCGTCCTGACGGCGGTGGAAGCGGGCCTGGCGGACCCCGCCAATCACTACCTGATTCATACGACCGCTTTCGAGAGCCCGGCCGGCCCCGTGTTGCTCGGCATGCTTCATTTACAGGCTGATACCGTCCAGGACTTGGTCGTGGAGGCCGATGGCTTCACCTGCTCGGTGCACCTCGACCCGGATGACCGCCGGCGGTGGTCGCCGGTGCGCGTGGCCTTTGCCCAAGTCTGGCAGGTGCTGCGCAGCGATAGTCCCCAGGTAGATATGGAAGAAGTCGAGGAAGCCGGCGGCCTGTTCTACGACGCGCCCGAAGTACTGAGCGCGTATGCCCGGCAGGGCCGGCCGGTCTAACGCCTATTCCCCATGGAAGAACTGCTGCACCCTCGCCATCCCCTCGACAAATACCACCAGTCGCAGCTGGCCCTTTTGGCGACACTTCCACCAGAACAACGGGCTTATCATGCCCGGCTGTTTCGCTTGGGTAACGCCAGCTACCGCTACCAGCAGCAGGCCGAGGGCGAGGTGACGGAAGCCGACTTTCACCATTGGCTTGACGGCCTACCCGAGAAGATGCGGGTTGCGATGGCGCGCGATGGGTTCGAGGCGAGCAAGAACAGCCTGCCGCTGCGGCGGCACGCGTTGGAGCGCCGCGACCTGGGCCACGATGCGTTCTTGCAGGCCATCCTCTCGCCCGAGGACTGGGCCTATCAGCAGGAGTTGGCGCAGCCGCCAGCACCCGAGCAGTAACTCCGTTAATGGGAGCAGAAACGAGCGACCGCCAGCTGATTTCAGGCTGCCAAATACGCTTTTCAAGTGAAAGTTTCATCTTAAGGATGGTCGTTCTTAGCATGAAACCTGCTACTTTTAGCCCTTGATGGCTGCTAAAAAACCTCCTGTTCTCCCGCCGGCACTCAACCAGCGGCAGTGCCAGTACCTACTGGCCGCTTACACGCTCGACCAGCAGTTAGCGGTCGAGCACAAGAACGATTACCACCGGGGCAGCATCACCCCAGCTCGTGAATGGCGGGGGATGCCCTATGGGCGGTGGCAACACTTTTTGACCAAGCCCCCCACCCGGCTGCGCGCGTTGATTGAGCAGGAGCAGCAAGAAAAAAAGCAGCGGCTGGTAGACCCCGGCACCGGTAGTACCTGGAAAGCGCTGGTTGCGCGGGGACTAGTAGAGGTAGAAGAGCGCGTAGTTGTTCCAGGTCTCGAGGGCTATTCCCTTCCGCATATTCTGCTAACCCTAAAGGGGCGCAAACTCGTGCGTCAGCTGACCAAGGAAGTGCGGCCGAAAGCTCCATCCCGCACGCCCAAACCTTCCCCACCGGAAGGGCTGCTGCCAGCGCAACAATGGTTGGCACTGGCCAAGCTGTACGAGTTAGACGATGAGGGCCTGCCGGCCGATGATAAGAGGTGCCTCAGCTTCAGCCGCATTAGCTATAGTATTATGTGGCTATTACGCGAGCAAGGTTTCGCTATTGGCTCGCCAGATGAGCAGGTGCACGCCGAGAAATACACGATTACCGAGCAGGGACGGGCATTTTACTATACCTATTACCGCACGAACTGATTGGCCCATCACCGGGGGTACGAGTTGCCACGCCCGGTGCTCACGGCCGAGCAGCGGGCTTTTTGGCAGCGCCTCTATGAGCTGCATGACGAGCGAAGTAAAGCGCTTTGTGGACTGGCTAACCGCCCGCCCGATACCGTGCGACGCGAAATGCTTACCAGGCAGATTGCCGAACCGGTCCACACGCTCTACGTCGAGCCGTATTGGTACCTCGCGCTGGCCGGCCGAGGTATTCAACAAGCACCTAATATTGACCTGTTGGACAGCTATTTCAACACGAAAGAGGAAGCACTGGCAGCGGGCCAGCACCAGGTGGAAAAGTGGAAACAACAACTGACCTGGCTGGAGCCGACTGCCTGAGCGATGGACTATATTCTCTACTTACGCGCCAGCACGTTGCGCCAAGGCCAGAGTGGCCTGGGCCTCGAAGGGCAACGGCTGATTGCGCATCACTTTTTGCAGCCCAGTGACCGCATCCTGTCCGAATACATCGAGGTGGAGAGCGGGCGCAAGAATAACCGGCCGGCAATGGCCAGGGCTATCGTGGAAACGCGCACCGCCAGCGCCACACTGCTCGTCGCCGACATGTCGCGCCTGGCCCGCAGCGTCTATTTCACCTCCAAGCTGATGGAGGAAAAGGTGCGTTTCAAGGCCTGCGACATTCCCCACGCCGATGAGTTCACCATCAACATCCTGGCGGCCGTCGCGCAGAAGGCGGCCCAGGATATTTCCGATAGCACCAAACGCGGCTTGGCCGCGAAGAAGGCGCGCGGCTTTGAGCTCGGAAATCCGCAGAACTTCACCAGCGCCTCGCGGGCGCTGGGCCGGGCGGCCGTCCAGCGCAACGCCCAGGAGCACGTGGCCAACAAGCAAGCCCGGCGGCTGGCGGCCCTGCTGCGCCGCGATGGGCTGACACTGGCCGCCATCGCCGACGAGTTAAACACCCACGGCTACCGTACCCGGCGGGGCCAGCTCTTTCGCAAGAGTACCGTCTACCGGCTGCTGCCCCGCGAGCAGCAAGAGGTACCAGCACCCGCCATCGCCTAAGCCCTGACTCTGATGCCGGTAGAGTTTCTGAGCGACGAGCAAGCGGCCCGCTACGGGCGCTACCAAGCAGACCCGAACGCGGAACAGCTCACCCGCTACTTCTACCTCAGCCCGGCCGATGCGCAGTTTCTGGCCCAGCGCCGCCGGGCCGCCAACAAGCTGGGCTGTGCCGTTCAATTGGGCACGCTCCGGTTTCTGGGCACGTTCCTGCCCGAGCCTACCCTGGTACCGGCCGTCGTGGTGGAGGTCCTGGCCACCCAGTTGGGCGTAGACCCCGCCGAACTGGCCAGCTATCGCAAGCGCCCCAACACCTGGCACGAGCACCAGCCCCGCATTCTGGCGCACCTGGGCTACCAACCCTACGATGCCCGGCAGTCCTTTCGGCTCACCCGGTGGCTCTACGCGCAAGTCTTGACCAGCACGGTGCGGCCCAGCGTATTGGTTGATTTGGCTACGGCGCACCTGATTGCCCAGCGGGTCGTCTTACCCGGCGTGACGGTGCTAGCCCGCTTGATTGCGCGGGTGCGTGAACGCACGGGCCGTCACCTCTACCGCCAGCTGCACACCCGCCTCAGTGAGGCGCAGCGAGCCGCTTTGGAAGGCGTGTTGACCGTTCAGGTCGGGGAGCGGCTTACCCGACTAGAGGTCTTGCGCACCCCGCCGACCCGGATTTCCGCGCCCGCCCTCGTGGCTGCGCTGAACCGGGTAGACCAGATTCGCGCCCTCGGAGTCAGTGCCGTGCCGGTAGCTGACTTGCCGGAAGCCCGGCTGGCGCGCCTGGCCCGTTATGCCCAACTAGCGTGGGCGCAGACCCTGGTCCGGATGGGGACCGAGCGCCGCCTGGCCACGCTGCTGGTTTTCGTGCAGGCGCTGGAGCGCACAGCCACGGATGACCTGCTGGACCTGTTCGACAACTTGTTGACCTCCCTGGCCCTGCGCGGGGAAACGAAGCGCCGGCGCGAACGCCTCCGTTCGCTTAAGGACCTGGACCAGGCGGCATTGGTCTTGCAACGAGCGGTGCAGTTGCTGCTCGACGACGCCCTCCCGGCCAAGGAGCTACGCCAGCAGGTGCTCGACGCCATTGGCGAGGAGCGGTTGCGTGCCGCCGCGGCGACCGTGCAGGAGTTGGCTACGCCGGGTGATGACCCGCTACTGGAAGCCTTGAGCGGCAGCTACGCCACGGTTCGCCGGTTTCTACCGGCCTTGCTGGCGGGCGTCACCTTTGAGGGCACTCCCGCCGCGAAGCCCCTGCTGGAAGCGTGGTCGTTTTTGCAGCGGCAAGAGGCCGGCGGCCGGGGCCGCCCAAAGTGGGCAGCGGCCCCGCGTGCGGTCGTGCCCACTAGTTGGACCCGACGGGTATTCCCGGCCAAAGGAGAAGTCAACGTCCAGGCCTACACCCTGTGCATACTGGAGCGGCTGCACCAAGCCTTGCGCCGCCGGGAGGTATTTGTACCGGCCAGCGAGCGCTACGCGGACCCACGGGCCGAACTGCTGCGCGGGGTGGCCTGGGAAACAGCGCGGGATTCGGTGGCGCGGACCCTGGACCGCTCCCTGGACCCGGCCGTGGAGCTGGCGCATCTTCAGCAGCAGCTCCGGGCAGCGTACACGGAAGTCAGCGAGAACTTAGCCCATAACACGGCCCTGCAACTGGTGCAAGAGGAGGGAACGCCGACGGTCGTGCTTACTCCCTTGCCCGCACAAGCCGAGCCCGCCACCCTGGCGCGCCTACGCGCGCAGGTGGCCAATGCGCTGCCCCAGGTCGAATTGGCGGCCCTGCTACTGGAAGTGGACGCGTTTACCGGTTTCGCCAGTGCCTTTACCCACGTGGCTGATGGTCAGCCTGCCGCGGCCGACTTGCCGCTGAGTGTTTGCGCCGTGCTGTTGGCCCAGGCCTGCAACATCGGCCTGAAGACAGTGGCCCGGGCCGAAGTGCCGGCGCTGACGCTGGCGCGCCTGGGATGGGTACAGCAAAACTACGTGCGGGTGGAAACGCTCACGGCTGCCAATGCCCGGCTCGTCGAGGCGCAGGCAGTCCTTCCGCTGGCGCAGGCCTGGGGTGGCGGGGAGGTCGCTTCGGCCGACGGGATGCGGTTCGTGGTACCGGTGCGCACGCTGCACGCCGGCTGGAACCGCAAATACTTCGGCGCGGAGCGCGGAGTAACCTATTACAACTTCACCAGCGACCAGTTTACGGGCTTTCACGGCATCATGATTCCCGGCACCCTGCGCGATTCGCTTTTCATTCTGGCCGGCCTGCTGGAGCAGCAAACCAGCCTGGACCCGCGCGAAATCATGGCCGACACCCACGGGTTTAGCGAAGTGGTCTTTGGGCTGTTTGCGTTGCTGGGCTACCGCTTTAGCCCCCGGCTGGCTGACCTCTCGGACCAGCGCTTCTGGCGCATGAATAAAGAAGACGATTATGGTCCGCTCAATGAATTGGGCCGCCACGTGGTCAACAGCCGCCTGATTCACGACCACTGGGACGACATGCTGCGCTTGGCCGGCTCGCTCAAACTGGGCAAAGTCAAGGCCACGGCCGTGATGCGGACGCTCCAACGGTCAGGCGCGCTGTCAGGGTTGGGCCGGGCGGTAGCGGAATTAGGCCGGGTGGAGAAAACGCTGTACTTGCTGGCCTACGTGCAGGACGAGGCCTACCGGCGGCGGATTCTGGTCCAACTGAACCGCGGCGAAGGCCGGCACGCATTGGCCCGGGCCGTCTTTCATGGCAAAAAAGGTGAATTGCGCCAGCGGTACCGCGAGGGCATGGAAGACCAACTGGGTGCCTTGGGACTAGTCGTCAACGCCCTGGTGCTGTGGAACACCCGGTATCTGCAACAGGCCTTGGAGCAGTGGCAACAAACAGAAGGGGAGCCTCCGGCGGACGAAGTGGCGCGCCTTTCGCCCCTCCTTCACGAACACGTCAACATGCTGGGTCGCTACGACTTTACCCTGCCGGACCGCATTGCGGCCGGCGAGTTACGGCCGCTACGTAGCCTCAGTAGCTGGGAAGCGCAACCGGCCGAAATTCCTTAGCGGGGTTTTCTGTTCCTACTCTAGTGCGACCCCCATTACACCCACGAGGGCCTCAACAGCTGGTTTCGGGTGGTGGCGGTGAAGGTCGGCGACGGGCTGCTCTACACCGCCGAAGACATTGCGCCCCGCAAGCTGCTGGAGCAGGCCCAAACCAAGAGCTTCGCCCTGCTGCAACAGTCGGAAGCGGTGGCCGCGATGGGCAGCTGGGAGTATGATTTGGGGGCGCAGGAGCTGACCTGGTCCGAGGGCTTGTACCGCCTCTTCGGCCAGTCCGTGGGCAGCCCCGTCCACCTCCAATCCTTTCTCGACGCCGTGCTGGACGACGACCGGCCCGCCGCCGCGCGCCTGCTGCGCACCCTCACCGCCGGCAGCGGCCGCTTCGATGCCTCCCTGCGCCTGCGGGTGGGCGACGCGGTGAAGACCGTGCGCTTCAAGGCCGTGCCCATTCCCGACGCACCGGGCATGCCGGAGCGGGTGCTGGGCGTGTGCCTGGACGTGAGCGACGTGCAGCGCCTGGAGGCCGAAAACCTGGCCCTGAAGCTGGACCGGCACAAGGAGCTGCTGCTGGGCATCCTGCAGGCGCAGGAAACCGAGCGGCAGCGCTTGGCCGAAGTGCTGCACAACGGCCTGGGCCAGGTGCTCTACGCCACCAAGCTGCACCTCGACCAGCTGAACACCCCCGCCCTGCGCGCGCTGCCCGCCCTGGCCGGCTTGCACCAGCAAACCGACCGCCTGCTGGCCGACGCCATGCGCCAGACCCGCACCCTGGCCCACGAGTTGGTGCCTACTTCGCTTGTAGAGTTTGGCCTCGTGGCCGCCGTGCGCGACGTGTGCCGCGATTTGTCGACGCCGCAGCTGCGCATCGCCTGCCACGTGTGGGGCGAGGAGCTGCCGCTGCCGCAGCCCGTGCAGGTCACCCTGTTTCGGCTGGTGCAGGAGCTGACCCACAACATTGTGCGGCACGCGGGGGCCACGGAGGCCACGCTGGAGCTGGAAACATTACCCGGCGGCGTCAGCCTGCGGGCCGAAGACAACGGCCGCGGGTTCGACCCGCTCACCGTGGCCGAAGGCCTGGGCCTGCGCACCGTGCGCCAGGCCGTGGCCCTGCTCGGCGGCACCGTGGCCGTGGACTCCTCGCCCGAGTTCGGCACCCATATCCGCCTGCGCATTCCCCTGCCCTTATTCTCCTAGCCATGATTCGTGTTTTCATCGTCGACGACCACACCCTCATCCGCGACGGGCTGCGCACCCTGCTCGCGGCCGACCCCCTGTTTGAGGTGGTGGGCGAAGCCGGCAACGGGCAGGAGCTGCTCGACCAGCTGCCCGACGTGGCCGCCGACGTGGTGCTGCTGGACCTGAACATGCCCGTGCTCGACGGGCTGGCCACCACCCACCGCCTGCGGGCCGAGTACCCGCACCTGCGCATCCTGCTGCTCTCGATGATGACCCACGAG
>JALYUI010000087.1 GCA_030853845.1 Bacteroidota bacterium
CTCCAACGATGACCGAGGCCACCTGATTGCCCAGGTCTTGCAAGCCAAGTCCGCTCGCGCTGGCTACTTTGGCGTTGACTTCAATTTTGTCGATGCGCAGATTGACAATGCGGGCCTTGCTGTTGTCGCCCTGAATCTTGGTGCCTTTGTTGCGGGCGTGGATGTCTGCCAGCGGGCTGGGCGCGGCACCCGGTGGGGTTTTATTGAGCCCACCGCCACCGCCCGAATAAGGCAGCAGGTATTGCGAGGCGGCCACGGCTCCGAAACCCATCATCTTCGCAAATTCCTGCCCCTTCGTGGGGTCGTAGACTTTTAGGGAGGCTTCGGCCCGCAACTGGCTTTGGAAGTCGGTGAAGCGCTGGGCGGCCTGCTTAAAATGCCCTTCCGAGGCATCATCAATCGCGCTCAGAATCACATCTACCGCCCGGTATAAGTCATTCAGAAAGGATTTGATTTCGGGCATGAATTTGCCTGCCCCGCCAAATAGCCCATCCATCAGCGAACCCATGCTGCCCCCGCCCATCAGCTCACTGATACTGTCGAGGGCGTTATAAATTCCCTTCGCGGCCGACCAAGCCAGGCGGAAAGGCGCGGCCCACGCTTTGAAGTAGTTCCCAATCAGCTCGCTGTTGTTTTTGATTTTGTCCACCCACCCCAGGCCAATTTCCAACGCCTTGTTGGCGTAGGGCAGCAGCTTGTAGCCAATGTCAGTCATGACTTTGCTGTACTGCTGTTGCAGCAGCGTCAGCTTATCGGCGGGGCTGAGGCTGCGTTTGTAGGCTTCGGCCATTTCGCCCGTGCTGTTGGTCGTGCTGCCCACGAATTCTTTCAACAAGCCCGCGTTTTGGGAGAGCTGCGAAAACGCCGAAGCCGCTTGTACGTCCAGCCCCAGCCCGCTCAGAAAGGCTTGCCGCTGCTTATCGTTCAAGCCCGTGGTTTTCTTGCTCAGGTCGCCCACGATGTCCACCAACGAGCGCATCTTGTGTTGGTGGTCGAAAATGGCAATGCCGCTCCGCTCAAAGCCCTTCACCGATTTGGAGCCGTAGATGACATCGGTCTTGCTCAGGGCCGTCATGGCGTTTTCCAGCAGCATGGCGGTCTGTTCGGCCGTCTGGCCTTTGGCCGTCATTAAGGCAAACGCCCCGGCCACCTCCTGATACTTAATGCCCGCGTTGTTGGCCAACGGAATGACTTTGGGCAGGTACTGGGCAAAGTCCTTGAATTCGCCTTTGCCCAGCCGCACGGCCGCAAACATGGTGTCGAGGGCTTCGGTGGGCGTGGCCTTGCCCACCGCGCCCAGCACGTTGGTCACGGCATCGGCAATGGTGCGGATGTCGGTGAAGCCGGCCTGGCTGGCTTGCAGGGCGGGGCCGAAAATGTCGAGGGCTTTTTTGGAATCGCCCACCGCCGAAATGATTTGGTTATAGGCCGCCGGAATCTCTTGCAGCGGCACGGTCGAGCCCGCCCCCATCGTCAGCAGTTGGTTGCGCAGGGCGTCCAGCTCGGGGCGGCCCAGGCGGGCGGTGGTGTTGATTTGGGCCATGCCCTTTTCAAAGCTCATGGCCCGGCCCGTGGCATCGAAGGCCGCTGCGCCCACAGCCGCTACGCCTGCCGCAATGGCCACGTAAGGATTGGTCACCAGGCTAATTGCGCGGTTGAGGCCGGGCACTTCGTTGGCCGCGTCCATCACGCCGCCTTTGAACCCGCCCAGGTGCGTTTTCAGGCTGGCGAAGGCCCCGCCGCCCACCTTGCCCACGCGGTCCGCCGCGCCGGTTAGCTCGTTCAATTTGTTGGCGGTGCTGCCGGTAATGTCGGCCACGCCTTTCAGCGGACCGCTCACCAGGTCCACCAACTTCATGACGAAGGACGCTTCTCTATCGTTTCCCATAATCCCTATTTTTTATCCGTGGCAAACAATTCCCCCAGCACCTGGCGCAAGGCCCCCACGAACAAGTTGCGCTGGTGTTCGTGAACAAATTCGTAATCGCCCCATAGCTTCCAATAAGCCGCATCTTCTAGCTCGTTGGGGTCTACCCCGTAATGAAAACGAAGGAGCACGTCCACCTTGCGGCGGTCCTGTGCTCCTTCGCTCAAATCAATGCGGCTGGAAAGTTGCAGCTCGTTTAGAGCTTTTTTTTAGCCTCAATCATGCTCGTCACGTCGCGCAGCAGGCCGAAGTACAGGGCATCGTCTTCGTCCAGTTGGTCCACGTCACCCGCCAGCACGCCCGTGTTAATCATCAAATCATTGCTGCGGCTGCGGCTTTTCTCCCGCGTCTCTTCAATGATTTCGATTTGCTGGCGGTTGGGTTTGGCCACGAAGAAGCGGGCGGGCTTTTCCCCGCGCTTGGATTCGTACTCGAACACCTCCACCTTCTCACGGCTGGGGTTCTTCCCCTCGAAAGAGGTGATTTCTTGGGCCGATAATTCGGCGGGTTTGCTTTGGTCAATCATGGGTTGGGGTTGAAAAAGAAATGAAAAATGACGGCTAAATGGGGTTTAAACCCCGGTTAAAGATTGTTTAAGGAGCTGTTAACACTTCACGGCTCCGCCACCGAAGGTCTCTGCAACTGCCAGGAACGGCACCACGCCCCCGGCACGAGTGAGCCGGGCAATAGCGCCCCCGCCCGCCCGGCAATGCTTGCGGGCGAAATCCTGACCGGCCTTGTTGTCATCGAACAAGCTGCCATCGGCGCTGGCCAGCATAGTTTGGGTACCCGGCTTAGTAGCGAAGCACAGCTTGGCTGCTTCCTGCATAGCGATTGAGGCATCTTTCCACATACAGTTGAGGGGAGTTAAGCGTAGTTAGTTGGCCCGATTGCGGCCGGATTGCTCTTGCCAATCATGGCCGTAAGCCTGTTTATAGAGCTTCATAAAGAGCGGGCTTCGAGCCTTCATTTCAGCAGCCAACCCTTCCGCGTCGTTTCGCTGCCATTCGTCCATGCCCCACCCGGCGCGGTTAGCTGGAACATTGTTGACTGCTTCAGGCACTAATTCGCCAGCGGCCCGGTGGGCGCTTTGCACAAAATTCAGCAACTGGCGCATATCAATTTGGTAGGCTGCTGTGCTGCCCACCTGGGCGCTTCCGGGGTTGGATTGCGCCAGGTTGCGCACAGGGTTGGCATGTGCAGTGTGGCAGTTTTCCATCCAATTCCGTGCTTGTGCAATCAGCGAATTGCTCGGGGCCGATTGTTCAGCGGCGCGCAGCAATTCCAGAATGCCTTTCTCTCGGGGAAAAAGCATGCTGGGCACTCCGGCCACGCGGTTGCCCGTGCCGACCTCAGCGAGTTGCTTGGTTACTTGGTTAGTAACCTCTTGTAAGAGTTCTTGGGTCGTAGCCATTGCCTTAGTTATTGAAGCGTTGGAGGATAAAATCGGGATTGGGCCGGGCAGTCAATGTCTGGACCCCATAACCGGAATTGATGACCAGTGCGCCACCTAAGAATTGACTACCCCCTTGCCCTTTAAAAGCGGAATAGTGAAGTGCGCCGGTTGTAGCCAGGTCCGCAACCAGGGTACTCAGACTGGTGAGGTCTGCCAGCAGCGTATCCTGCTTAGCATTCTTCGTGTAGCGTTTGAAGGTGGCTTCCAGGGCAGCCGTGGCAGTAGCGGTTAGGGCCACTTGCCAGCCGCCCGAAACGGCGTAGGAGGCGGGAGCGCGCAACAACGGCGACGGGCCTTGTCCGCGTGGCCCCAAGTATTCCGCCAGCTCCTTACCCTTGGCAATAAAGGAGTCAAAGCCAGCCGGGCGTTCCAGCAGCTCCAACACTTTGTTGGGATTCATCGGCAGCCCGCCCAGGCTAAATGTGCCGCCGGCCATCCATTTTGTCACCAACCAAATAGCGGGGTCCGCCAGTATCGTGGGCAGGTCGGCCGTGGTCACGGCGGCGGGCACGCCCAGGGTTTGGTAATCTGAGAGCAGGTCCGTAAACCGGGCGGCTATATCGGTGGCATCGCGCTGGGCTGCTTGGTGGCCGCTGGCGTCGTAATAAATCAGTGTGGGCATCGGAGTGCGGAAAAAGAATGAGAGAGGCAGGAAGGCCATTTAGACCCCGTTTAGATTAAATTCGCCGGGCTTTGCGGCGGGGCAGCATAACCGCTCGTTCGCGGCGGCGGTCGTATTCGCCCCAGTAGATGCGGGCCACGGTTTCCGGCTCCACGTAGAATTTCCAGGCGACTTGACTAAAAATGTACTCGTTGGAATACATCAGCTTTTCGCGCCACGCCCTTACTGCTGCTTTGATGTCCGCTTGTTTGCGCTGTTGGTTTGCCAGCGCAGAACTCATGTCGGGACCGGCACGGGTGAATTTTTCAACTCGGCAGCTTTCGCCCGGCGCTTTTCGTAGTCGCCGTAGTAAATACTGGCAATGCTGGCGGGCTTCATGAAGTATTTTTCGCCCAGCCGCTCAAACACTGCTTGGGAACGCACTTTTTCAACGGTGAGCAACTGGTGGGCCTCGGCTTTAATGGCCGCTTCTTTCTTAAGATTTAATTCATTGTTGCGGGCCATATAGTAGGGCATTTTTCCCTATTGGGTAGGCAATATTACCCGGCACAATAGGAGGTACACAAATGGCTGAAGGGCTTAAAATCAATCAGTAGGGTATTTTGCCCTACACAATCGGGTAAATTCAGGGGCATTTGTTAGCTTTTTTTGAGTGGTTCAGCTCCTCGGTCTATGTTTGTCCTAATCAGTTCGTTTCAGCAAGCTTCGTGGGCGTTTTTGAGCTGGTTTCGCCCCGGTGGTAACTGAGTGTATTGGTTGAAAAATTTGTTTGAACTCATGGAAACGGGCAGCTCACTGGGCTGTCCTTTTTTGTGCCCAGCGCCTACCGAAACCGCCCGCCCCGCTGGGCAGCAGAGCGGGCGGAAACGTGACAGTTCAGGGCCGTTAAGCGGGGGGCAACGGTACCGCCAGGCGGGTGTTAAGCTGAGCCAGCTGTTTCTTGAGGTCCGCTTGCCCCACTACCAGGTTCAGCGCCCACGGCGGAACCCCTTGCGCGGCACAGTGGCGTTGCAGCATCGCCCGGTACTTGTCCCAATCGTCGGTTCTTTTCCAGTGGGCAACGGTGGTGGCCGTGCCACCGACCAAGCCAGGAATTTGCGCGTCGGGAAAGTCGAGGCAGTAGAAGATGAAGGCCAACATACGGGCGGCGTGGCGGTCGTTCATTGGGCGGCAGGCTTACGGGTGTAACGGGCGCGGCGGGCTGGCTGGGCAGCCACCGACAAGTCGAGGTCCGCCAGCAGGTCGGCCACCGCGTCGCCAGCGGCCCGGTTATCAGCCGACTTGGCGTAGTTCTTTTCAATCAGCTCAAATTGGGCAACCAGCTTGGGCAGCTCGGCGGGCGCGTAGTAGTTCAGCCGCTTCTTGAGGTAGCTTTTCCGAACCAGGAAGTCATCGAGCTTGGCGCGGTTCATGGCCAAATCTTCGGGGCTACTGCCCGTCAGCCAGCCGATAGCCCGGCCGATGGCAAAGATTTTCCGGCGCATCCGGTTGGCCGCGTCAGCATCGGGCACCGCTTTGGGTTTGGCGGTGGCCGGGCTGCTGCTGGGCTTCGCGGCCGGGGCCGCAG
>JALYUI010000116.1 GCA_030853845.1 Bacteroidota bacterium
ACGACCACTGAACTGTCCGGGCTCACGGGCGGGCGGCCCAACGGGTGCCGGCATGCTGAACGGTCTGAGAGACCAATGACCAACGTCGGCGTGGCCCAAGGGGTGCCACCACAAACATATGATGACGGATATTCGGATAGTGCCTTAGTCGTACTGCGAGTCGCGCAGCTTCACGGGCTTGTTCTTTTTGCGCAGGCGCAGGTTCAGCAGCTCCACAATCAGCGAGAAGGCCATGGCGAAGTAGAGGTAGCCTTTCTCGACCTCCTTGTGGGCCGCCTCCATCACCAGCATAAAGCCAATCATGATGAGGAAAGACAGCGCCAGCATCTTGATGGTGGGATTGTTGTTCACGAAGTTAGCCACCGCCCCACTGAAGGCCAGCATGATGCCCATGGCCACAATCACGGCCGCAATCATCACCAGCACGTTGTCGACCAGGCCCACGGCAGTAAGGATGGAGTCGAAGCTGAACACGATGTCAATCACCACAATCTGGGCGATAATGGCCATCATCGAGGCGTAGGCCTTGCCCATGCCCTCCTCTTCTTCCTCGCCCTGGAGCTTGGAGTGGATTTCGGTGGTGCTCTTGTACATCAGGAACAGGCCGCCGGCCAGCAGAATCAGGTCGCGGCCAGTTACCCCAAAGTTGTGCACCATGTCGGGGATGTTGATGGTGAACAGGGGCGTACGCAGGCTCGCAATCCAGGAAATGCTCAGCAGCAGGCCCACCCGAAACAGCAGCGCCAGCAACAGCCCGATGGTGCGGCCACGAGCCTGCTCCTCCTTGGCCAGCCGGTTGACGACAATGGAAATGAAAATAATGTTGTCGATGCCCAGCACGATTTCCATGAACGTGAGGGTCAGCAGACTTATCCAGGTAGCCGGGTGAGTAAAGGCCGAAAAATCGTACACTGTGTTGAATTATGAGTTATGAATTATGAATTATGAGTTGGAAATCATGGCTACCGATTAGGCTAACTCATAATTCATAATTCATAACTCATAATTCCTTTTTAGGACTTCATGTTCACGAATTGCAGGGGCAGGCCAATATCGGCCTTGCGCAGCACGGCTATGGCGGCTTGCAAATCGTCGATTTTCTTGGCCGTTACGCGCACCTGGTCGTCCTGCATCTGGGCTTCCACCTTCACCTTGCTGTCCTTAATGGCTTTGATGATTTTGCGGCCGAACTCTTTGTCCACGCCGGCGCGCACCTTGATGGTTTTCTTGATGAGTTGGCCGCTGGGCTGCTCGTCGGCCGAGAAGTCGAGGCTGGTGCCATCGATGCCCTGCTTCACCACGCGGCCGAGCAGGATGTCTTCGAGCGCTTTCACGCGCATGGAGTTTTCCGATGACAGGAGGATGGTGTTTTCCTTTTTGTTGAGCTCGATGCCGCCCTTGGTGTCGCGCAGGTCGTAGCGGGTCTGGAGTTCTTTCTGGGCCGTATTTACCGCGTTTTCGAGGGTTTGCGGGTCAACTTTGCTTACGATGTCGAAGGATGCCATAGCAGGTGGGGATGTAGTTTTGGGAGCACGCGGCCGGCCGCCGCCGGGCCGCAAAGGTAACAGCCTGCTCGGGCCGTGGTTGCGCCCACCCTTTTTGCTTCACTCATGCCCGTCCCTCCCGCCATCCGCCCGCCCCGCCTGCCCGCCGAATGGGCCGCCTACTACCGCCTGCGCTACGCCGTGCTGCGCCAGCCCTGGCAGCAGCCCCCCGGCTCCGAGCGCGTGCCGGCCGACGACGAGCCCAGCACCATCCACGCCCTGCTGCTGGCCCATACTGCGGATGCTTCAGTTGCGCCCGAGGCGCTGGCCGTGGGCATGCTGCAACTCACCAGCGCCGGGCAGGGGCAGGGCCAGATTCGCTTCATGGCCGTAGCCCCCGCAGCGGCCGGCACCGGCCTGGGCCGCTGCGTAGTAGCGTGGCTGGAGGAACAGGCGCGGGCGGCCGGCCTGCGCGAAATCGTGCTACACTCGCGGGAGGCCGCCGTGGGGTTTTATGCGCGGCTGGGCTACGCCGTAGTGGAGCCGTCGCACCTGCTGTTTGGGGTCATCCCGCACTTTCTGATGCGCAAGGTGCTGTAATGCGGGGCACTCTGAGGGTTCACTTCGCACGCGTGAACGACTCCTCGTACGTATAACTCCGAAGTTTTACTTCGGACG
>JALYUI010000187.1 GCA_030853845.1 Bacteroidota bacterium
GGCCAGTGCCGCCGCTGCCAGTGCCCCGGCTTCGACCGATACCTACACCGACACGCCCGTGTCGCAGATGCGCAAGGTGATTGCCAAGCGCCTGTCGGAAAGCCTGTTCACGGCCCCGCATTTCTATCTCACGATGGAAATTAACATGGACAAAGCCATCGAAGCCCGCGCGAAGCTCAACGAGCTGTCGCCGGTGAAGCTCTCGTTCAACGACCTGGTGCTGAAGTCGGCAGCGGTGGCTTTGCGCTCGCACCCGGCGGTGAATTCCTCGTGGCTCGGCGACCGCATCCGGCAGAACAAGGTCATCAACATCGGCGTGGCCGTGGCCGTGGATGAGGGCCTGCTCGTGCCCGTGGTGCGCAACGCCGACCAGAAAGGCCTCGCCGCCATCGCCACCGAGGTGAAGGAGCTGGCCGGCAAAGCCAAAACCAAGAAGCTGCAGCCGGCCGAGTGGGAGGGCAGCACCTTCACCATCTCCAACCTGGGCATGTTTGGCATCGACGAGTTCACGGCCATCATCAACCCACCCGATGCCTGCATCCTGGCCGTGGGCGGCATCAAGCAGACCGCCATTGTGAAGGACGGCGCGCTGGCCATCGGCAACATTATGAAGGTGACGCTGAGCTGCGACCACCGCGTGGTAGATGGTGCGACCGGCGCGGCCTTCCTGCAAACGCTGAAAAGCCTGCTCGAAGACCCGCTGCGCATGATGATTTAGGTCGATAACCCCGATTCATCCTAAAAGCTTCTCGCTGGCCCCGCGCCGGTGAGAAGCTTTTTTGCTTTGGTGAGAAAGTGCTAAAGTCGTCGTATCATTGTGGTTAGGTTCTTAAATTCATCACTCACTCATTCATTAAAGGCATTATTCCACATGCAAAAAATCTTACTGCTAATCGGTACTGCAAGTAGCCTGGGAGCATTTTCGGCTTCGGCCCAGCACATCGACGACCGGGACGTGAAATACGAGTATCAGCGCCTGCCCCTGATGCCGCTCGACAAATCCATTAAAAATTTTCAGGTGAAAGTGGTGGCCCCCTACGAGGCCGAAAACGAAAAGGCCGAGCAGGAATATAAGCGCGCCCTGGGCAACATCGACGGCGACTTTGCCAGTGCCCAAGCCGCCTACGCCAAGCAGGTAGCCGAAATAAAGGCCCAGTACGAGCAGCGGCTGGCCGAGTATAACAAGCAGTCGCTGGGTAGCAAAATGCTCAACAAAGGGGTGCTCAACGAAGGCAAGCCGGTGCTCAGCATTCCGTATCCGCCCCAGAAAACCACGCCCCAGCCACCACTGCTGCGCCCGGTAGTCGATAAAAACGCCGTGGCCGGCAACCTGCGCCTGCCCGGCTACACCCGCGGCTCGACCAACGCCGCCAACATCACCGTGACGCTCTACGGCCTGGAGGCCGGCGAGCCCAAGCGCGACGATTCGGGCGCGTCGTTCTTGAGCGGCGCTTCGACCCCCGGCGCGCCTACCTATGTAACCGACTACCGCTACCCCGTGGGCGTGAAAGTGGAAGTGCCCGGCCAGGGCGTGGTGCTGGACGAAACCATTCCGGCCACCGCCGAATATAAGCAGATGCGCTCCCCGGCCCCTTCGCTGGGCTCGCCCGAGCAGCGCAAGCTCGCCCTCGACCCGCTGGAGCTCAAGCTGCGCGACGACAACATCAAGCTGGCGCAGCAGTACCTCGAAAGCCAGTTTGGCATTACCCAGGTGCCCCGCACCACGGTGCTCTACACCGTGGAGCCCAAGAAAATGACTTACGACGAGTACCCACCCGCCCTCGAAGCGGCGGTAGTGGGCTACAAAAAACTGGGCGAAGACCCCGCCGAGGCCCGCCCGTACTTCGCTACTGCCCTCACGCAGTGGGACAAGGCCCTGGCTGAAGCCAAGCCTTCCGACAGCAAGGCCCGCATCAACGGCGACATTGCCATCGTTACCTACCTCGATGCCGCCGAAGCTGCTATCTGGGCTGGTGAGTTGCCCCGCGCCGACGGCTACCTGATGAAGCTGAATACCCTGGACCTGTCGCGCCGCCAGAAAAAGCAACTGGCCGACCTCGAAGGCCTGCTCAAGGACGAGAAGAAGCGCAAGGCGGCCAACAGCAAGTAGGCCCGCCCTGCGTCCCAGGCCATCGACCGGTGGCTGGGCTGGCCGTAGGCTGGTCCGGCCACCGGTTGTTATTTGCAGGGGGGCGCAGGTTTGGGGCAAAACCCCCGGCGCTACCTTTGCGCCTTATGCAAGCAAAAATCCGCTCTACTACCGTGCTCGGCATCCGACACAATGGCGAAATTGCCGTTGGGGCCGACGGGCAGGCCACCATGGACAAGCACGTGGCCAAAAACAACGTCCGCAAAATCCGCAAGCTGCTCGACGGCAAAGTCGTGACCGGTTTCGCCGGCTCCACTGCTGATGCCTTCATGCTGCTCGACCGCTTCGAGGAGAAGCTCACCAGCTACGGCGGCAACCTCAAGCGCGCCGCCATCGAGCTGGCCAAAGACTGGCGTAAAGACCAGTACCTGCGCAAGCTCGAAGCCATGATGGTGGTGGCCGATAAGGACGAGCTACTAATTCTGAGTGGCACCGGCGACGTACTGGAGCCCGACTCCGACGTGGCCGCCATCGGCTCCGGCGCGATGTACGCCCAGGCCGCCGCGCTGGCCCTCAAGAAGCACGCGCCGCACCTGACGGCCCGCCAGATGGTGGAGGAAGGCCTACACATTGCGGCCGATATCTGCATCTACACCAACCATAATCTGATGATTGAGTCGCCGTCGTAAGCTGACCGTATGAACGTCATGCCGGGCATTCTGCGCATATAAGCAGAGCCGAAGCATCCCGCGTGCAGCACTAATTTAATCGTTGCAACGGTTTTGATTACTACCACCCGCGAGATGCTTCGGCTACGCTCAGCATGACGTTCAATTAGTACTGATACTAAACACCCCAATTCCCCCACAATGCAAGTTTCCAATTTCCTCCGCCATCATTACCGCCACTTCAACGCCGCCGCCCTCATCGACGCGGCCGATGGCTACAACACCCACCTCGCCGAAGGTGGTAAAATGATGATTACCCTGGCCGGGGCCATGAGCACCGCCGAAATGGGCATTCAACTGGCCGAGCTCATTCGCCAGGACAAGGTGCAGATTATCAGCTGCACCGGCGCCAACCTGGAGGAAGACATCTTCAACCTCGTGGCCCACGACTTCTATGAGCGGGTGCCTAACTACCGCGACCTCACGCCCGCCGACGAGCAGGCCCTGCTGGAGCGCCACATGAACCGCGTGACCGATACCTGCATCCCCGAAGAAGAGGCCATGCGCCGCCTGGAGCACGTCGTGCTCAAGTTCTGGGAGCAGGCCGACAGCGAAGGCAAAGCTTACTTTCCCCACGAGTTTTTCTACCAGATTCTGCTGAGCGGCGAGCTGGAGCAGTATTACCAGATTGACCCCAAAGACTCCTGGATGCTGGCCGCCGCTGAGAAAAATCTGCCCATCATCTGCCCCGGCTGGGAAGACAGCACGCTCGGCAACATCTTCGCCGGCCACGTGATTTCGGGCGATATCAAGAACGTGCACACCATGCGCACGGGCATCCAGTACATGATTTACCTGGCCGACTGGTACACCGAGCAAGCCACGCACGAGAGCAAAGTGGGCTTCTTCCAGATTGGCGGCGGCATTGCCGGCGACTTCCCCATCTGCGTGGTGCCCATGCTGCACCAGGACCTGGGCCGCACCACCGTGCCGCTGTGGGGCTATTTCTGCCAGATTTCGGACTCCACCACCAGCTACGGCAGCTACTCCGGGGCCGTGCCCAACGAGAAAATTACCTGGGGCAAGCTGGGCGAGAAAACCCCGAAGTTCATCATCGAAAGCGACGCGACCATTGTGGCCCCGCTGGTGTTTGCCATCGTGCTGGGGCAGTAGGTTGAACCCTTGAGCCATTGGCAAGTATCTGAACGGAACGGTTGCAGTT
>JALYUI010000206.1 GCA_030853845.1 Bacteroidota bacterium
CGGGCAGAAAGCTGATGGGCTGCCCCTCCCCTACCACCATGCCCGCGCCAATGAAAACGACCAGCACGGCCACTTTTAGGGCAGTAATCACGATTTGGAGGCGACTGCCGACGCGGGTACTGCTACCGTGCACCAGCGTGAGGGCCAGCACCACGGCCACTGAAAGCCACTGCGGATGCAGGCCGGGCCACACGCTTTTGGCATACTGGCCCAGGGCCAGCGCGGCCAGCGCAGTAGGGGCCGCGAAGCCCACCGTGGCCGACACCCAGCCCGACAGAAACCCCAGCGCGGGATGATAAATCTGGCTCAGGTAATGATATTCGCCGCCGGAGCGGGGCATGGCCGACGCCAGCTCGGCATAGCTCACAGCGCCACAGAGGGCAATAAGGCCGCCCACCAACCAAAGCATCAGCAGCGCAAAGCCACTTTGGATGCCCATGACCTGAAAGCCGAGGCTGGTGAAAACGCCCGTGCCCACCATGTTGGCGATGACAATGGCCGCGCCTGTGAGAAAGGTAATTTTGTAGGGATGGACGGACGGAGTATCGGGCATAGGGCAAGGTTGGCGGGAACCCAAAAGTACACCTGCTTGCCCCCGAAGCACGTTCCCGGCGTTCCGACGCGCCTTCCCGGCGTTCCGACGCCTCTTCCCGGCATTCCGACGCGCCATCCCGACCTTCCGACGCGCCTTCCCGACCTTCCGACGCGCCTTCCCGAACTTCCGACGCCTCTTCCCGGCATTCCGACGCGCCTTCCCGAACTTCCGACGCGCCTTCCCGACCTCGGGAAAGGGCATCGGAACGCCGGGAAGGCGCGTCGGACTACTCGTCCTTACGCGCTGACGACTTTGGGCTTTTTATAGAGGGGCACGGTGCTGCACGGCTCGCCGTACATAATGCTGCTGGTTACGGGCAGCAGCTTCTGCATGATGGCCACGTAGGCGAAGGTGGGCACGGGCACATTGCCGCAGCCTTTTACTACCACTTTGGCGTCGCGGTACTCTTCGGTGTCAAGTGCGGCGATGGCTTCTTCGAACAGCGCTTGTTCCAGCGCCTCGGGGCTGCCGAACACGTAGCGGTGGGCGTGGTTCTGAAGCTTGGTGGCGAGCAGCATATAGGCCCAGGTGGGCACAATGGCATCGGCCGAGCAGATGATGGCGACGTTTTTACCGTCGTAGGGCGTCCAGTCGTTGGTTTTCACGAACTCGCGGAAGTCTTTTTCGCGCAGCATCAGGCCATGAAAGAGGTTGTCCTTGATGTCGTATACCACCCGCTCGCCGGGATGCAGCATTTCTTCCAGGTTGAGAGTGACGAGGCCGGAGCTGGCAACGCGGTTGACGAAGAGGGGTTCCATAAAGTAGCGCGGACTTTTAGTGTGCGTATTTGAGATAAATATTGAGTCGGCGCGCGGACGCGGACTACAAAGTCCGCGCTACTTCGCTTTCGGCGTGGTGGTGTACACTTCTTTCAGATAGAACGGCTCGTAATACGCCACATCCTGAAACTCCTGCCGGTGAAACGCGGCTACGCCCAGCTGCCCCACCGAAATAGCCGAGGGCTCAATCCCCGCCAGGAAATTAGCATTGGCATACTCCCCCGGCAGTACCTGAAACTTTGCCGCGCCGTGGCCAAAGAATAACACGGAATGATGGGCCAATTGTTCGGCCAGCGTGTCGGCATCGAGGATGAGCGGCGTGGGCGCCAGCACCTCCTGCCCGTCGTGGGCATAGATGGCAGCGTACACTTCCTGCCGCCGGGCATCGAGCATGGGGCAAAAGAGGTGGGTTTCGGGCCGGGAAGTGCCGGCCGCCACCTGGGCTGCCAGCGCTTTAAGCGTACTCACGGCCACCAGCGGAATATCGAGCGCGAAGCACAGGCCCTTGGCAGCAGCTGCCCCGATACGCAGGCCGGTGTAGGACCCGGGTCCGTCGCTCACGGCCACGGCGGCAAGGTCGGCCAGCCGGTGGCTGGTGTTTTCGAGCAGCTGCTCAATTAAAATCGTGAGGTGGGTGGAGTGCGACTTATCGAGCCGCAGCTCGGACTGGCCGACCAGGGAGCTGTCAGCAATACGGTGCAAGGCCACCGAACAGACTGGAGACGAGGTTTCGAGGGAGAGGAGGAGCATTGTGAATTATTAGGCGTTATAATTTGGAT
>JALYUI010000208.1 GCA_030853845.1 Bacteroidota bacterium
GTAGAGATGCTTCAACAAGCGGACGACAGATGAAGCATGACGTTCTTTTTTTCAGAACCTGCCTTCAATTGCTGTTCTTTGCCGCTTCAGCTTTCAGCGCCGCCGCCCAGGCCCCGAACGACGACATCGAAAACCGCCGCGTGCTGCGCCTGGAGGAAGCCGTTGCCTCGAACACCACCGGCTGCACCGTGCAGCGCAACTGCGTGGATGAGCGCCTGACCGGCAAATGCATCGAATACCACAACGACCAGTGGTTCGAGTTCACGCCGAAAACGGCGGGGCGCTATTTTATCAACATCGGAGGCCAGAAATGCCGCGACGTGCGCGGTGTGCAGCTGGTCGTGCTCACCGGGCAGCCCTGCCAGCCCGCCACCTACCGCGTGCTGAGCTGCACCTCGCTCGGCACCCAGGACGATGTGTTCGTGACCCTGGATTCGCTGCGGGCCGGCCAGCCCTACCTGCTCGACGTGGACGGCTACCTGAAAGATTTCTGCCAGTTCAGCCTGCAGGTGAGCCAGACGGCAACCGGGATGCCCGTGAGCTACTTCCCGCCCAGCCCCACGCGGCTGCTACCCACCGCCAGCCGCGTGGTGGAGCTACGCTGGACGCTGCCCGACTCGCTGGCCGCCGCCCCCGCCAGCCGCGTGCTGCGCCGCGAAATTCATGAGTACCGCAGCAGCGAGGTGGGCCGCGTGCCCGTGCGGCGCGACACCTACGGCCGGCCTGAGCTCAGCTACGCCACCACTGATACGTTGCCGGGGCCGGGCATTTACGAGTATCAGGTGCTGACGGCAGCCACCGAAAACGGCCCCGGCGCGGCCCGCCTGCGCCAGTGGTGGTACGCCTACGGCACGGCGGCCACGGCCCCGTTGCCCGGCACCGTGCCCCGGTCCGATGTGGTGGAGCTCCCGTTGCGCCGGTATCCGGCGCGGGCCCGGCTGTCGGTAGTCGTCACGGACCCGGCTACCGGGCGGGTGCTGCTGGCCCGGCAGCTGGTGAACCAGCCCACCGACCCGCGCCAACGCCTGCTGCCCGTGCGCCGCTGGCAGCAGGCCGGGCTGGAAAAAATTGCCGTCGAAATCACCTGTCATCCGCTGCGGGGCGACTTTTCCGTCGACCGGTTGTTACTTATGCTCCCGGCTCCGGCCACGCAGCCGTAAATTTGCCTGATTACTTTTTGCTTATGAACTTATTTATCGGACAAATCGGCCACCTCAGCGTGCTGGTGGCCTTCGCGGCGGCGCTGGTGGCGGCGTACAGCTATTTCCAGGCGTCGCGGGGCCATGCCCTCGGCGAGGAGGACGCGAGCTGGCGGCGGCTGGGCCGGGCGGCGTTTTTCGTGCACGGCGCGGCGGTGCTGGCTGTGGTCGGCTGCCTGTTCAACATCATCGAGCAGCACCGCTACGAGTATTATTACGCCTGGAGCCACAGCTCGAACCACCTGCCGGTGCAGTACATGATTTCCTGCTTCTGGGAAGGCCAGGAGGGCTCGTTCCTGCTCTGGATTTTCTGGCACGTCGTCATCGGCCTGTTCATCATGCGCTTCAATAAGAAGTGGGAAGCGCCCGTGATGGCCGTGTTCAGCGGCGTACAGGTTTTTCTGGTGAGCATGATTGTGGGCGTGGTCGTGGGCGGCGTAAAGGTGGGCTCTTCCCCCTTCATCCTGCTGCGCGAGTTTCTGACCGACCTGCCGGTGTGGAAGATGAACCCCAACTTTGTACCTAAGGACGGCACCGGCCTCAACGCCCTGCTGCAGAACTACTGGATGGTGATTCACCCCCCCACCCTGTTCCTGGGCTTTGCCCTCACCCTCGTGCCGTTTGCCTTCGCCATCGCCGCGCTCTGGAAGCGCGAGCTTACCGCCTGGGTGAAACCGGCCCTGCCCTGGACGCTCGTCGGCGGCGGGGTGCTGGGCGTGGGCGTGGTAATGGGGGCCTACTGGGCCTACGAGACCCTGAACTTCGGCGGCTACTGGAACTGGGACCCGGTCGAAAATGCCGTGTACATCCCGTGGCTGGTGCTGGTGGCCTCGCTGCACGGCCTGGTGCTGTGGCAGAAGCGCCGCACCGGCCTGCGCACGGCCTTCGCGCTGGTGGTGGCCACGTTCGTGCTAATTCTCTACGCTACTTTCCTCACCCGCAGCGGGGTGCTGGGCAATGCCTCGGTGCACTCGTTCACCGATTTGGGCCTGTCGGGCCAGCTGTTCATCTACATGGCTTTCTTTACGGTGCTGGCCGTGGCGCTGCTGATTTGGCGCTGGAAGGAAATTCCGATTTCGGCCAAAGAGCTGAGCGCCTACAACCCCGAGCTGTGGGTATTTGTGGGGGCCACGGTGCTGTGCCTGGGCGCGTTCCAGGTGCTGTTCACCACCAGCATTCCGGTGTATAACTCGTTTATGGGGCTGATTGGGATTAAAACCAACGTGGCCCTGCCCGCCGACCAGATTGCCCACTACTCGAAAATGCAGCTCTGGATGGGCGTGCTCGTGGGCCTGCTCTCGGGCGTGGCCCAGGTGATGTGGTGGCAGCGCAACACGGCCGAAACCGTGCTCAACGCCCTTACGCCGCCGGCATTGCTGGCCATGCTGGGCACGGCCCTGGTGGTGCTGCTGGTGCGCTACAATGGCCTGAGCATTACGCCCGCCTACGTGGCCCTCACGCTGGGCGGTCTGTTTGGGGTGCTGGCCAACTTCGGCACCATCTTCAACCTGCTGCGGCGCGGGGTGCGGCTGTCGGGCGGCGCGGTGGCCCACCTGGGCATCGCGCTCATGCTGCTGGGCATCCTGGCCTCGTCGGGCTACTCCAGTATCATCTCGCGCAACGTGTCGGGCCTGCTGTATTCGCGCGAGTTCACCGAAGATTTGAACCGCGACAACGTACTGCTGTGGCGCAACGAAACCGCCCCCATGCACGGCTACCAGCTCACCTACACCGGCCAGTATTTCGAGGTGCCGGGCGTGCCCGGCTACGTCGATAAGCAGTTTCTGTACCGCACCGACGACGACTACAAGGCCGTGGCCCGCGCCCCCATCGCCGCCGACGGCAAAACCTACTACCAGACCGGCGACACGGTGGGCATTCTGCCCGAAAATACCTACTACCGCATCAATTACAAAGACCAGAAGTCGGGCGAGCAGTTCACGCTCTATCCCCGCGCCCAAGTGAACGAAGAAATGGGTGGCCTGCTTGCCTCGCCGGCCATCAAGAAGTTCTGGGGCCACGACATCTACACTCACATCAGCTCGGTGCTCGACCCGCGCAAGGAGAAGCCTTGGAGCGAGGCCAAACAGTCGGTGCTGAGCGTGGGCGACACCATTTTCCTGAACGACTACTTCGCCGTGTTCCGCGCCGTGGAGGCGGCCCACGAAACCGCCGGCCTCAACCTGCAAAAAGGCGACCTGGCTCTACAGGCCGACCTGATTGTGTACGGCGAAAAGCGCCAGTACCACGTGCACCCGGTGTTTGTGGTGCGCAACCGCATGGTGGGCAGCCTGCCCGACGAGGCCGAGGACCTGGGCGTGCGCATCACTTTCAACGCCGTAGACCCGGCGGCCGGCAAGTTCACTTTCGGCGTGAGCACCACCCAGAAAGACTACGTGATTCTGAAGGCGATGGAAAAGCCCTTCATCAACCTGCTCTGGAGCGGCACCCTGCTCATGGCCCTGGGCTTCGGCCTGAGCGTGCGCCAGCGCGGCGGCAAAGGCGTGCTGGCCCCGGAAACGGCCGTGGCGACAGACACAGAGGTAGCAGCCGAGCCCACGGCCCGCACCGTGCGCCCGCAGCCGGCCGGATAACCTGCGCCGCCGCAATTCTCCCCATCAAAAGGCCGCTCCGCATCCCGGGGCGGCCTTTTTCATACAGGCTGCGCTGTCAGCCGGATGGGCCTCCAGCCAACCCGCTCCCGCTTCCAACCAACCCGCTCCCGCTTCCAACCAACCCGCCCCGCCTCAAACAAAAAAGGGCCGCCCAACCGGGCGGCCCTTTCTACTCAATCGAAACTCGCAGCCACCTATTTCACAATCGAAATCTGCTGCTGCGTGAATTCCTGGCCGTTGCGCACCTTCAGCGTGTAGATGCCCGAAGTCAGGCCCGACAGGTCAACGGTGTTGCGCAGGTTGTCCTTGGCGGTGCCCGAGTACACGCGCTGGCCCAGCATGTTGCTTACTTCCACGGCCAGCTGCGGGGAGTTGGCACCGTGGATTTCCAGGTTGAAATGGCCCGTGTTCGAGGGGTTCGGGAACACGCTCACAGCGTGCTTCAGCGCCTCCGAAGTAGCCAGCGGACCCGACGTGATAGTCAGGTCGTCGATACCCAGGAAGCCCTGGTTGGCGGTGCTGATGGCATGGAAGCCTACGAAGTTGGTACCAGTGGCCACAATGTCGGCCACGGCCACCGTGCTCGTGTTGGTCGCGTTTAGGTAGATAACGTTCGTGATGTTGTTGTTGGTGTAGATGGTCGTGGTCTGGCCGGCCGGGGTGGCGGCGGGGCCATACTTCACTTCTAGGCGCTCACTCAGGCCCTGGCCGGCGGTGCGGTAGTAGAACGAAACGCGGTAGCGCTGGCCGGCGGCCAGGGTCAGGGCCGGGGTGAAGAACCAGTCGTCGGCACCCACGGTCGGGGTCGGGCCGATGTTGTTGTAGGAGTACACCATGGCATTCGGAGCCGAGCGCGAAACGTTGCCGCTGGCCAGGGCCGCATCCACGGTAGCGCGGGCCTGCCAAGTGAAGCCGTCGTTGTTGCTGTCGAGCACCGTGATGCCGCAGGGGGCCGTCTGGCCGGCCGTCAGCTGGTCGAAGTTCTGCGTGTAGGGGAAGGTGCTGACCACCGGGGCCGTGCACGGCGTGGTGAGGCGCACCGGGCCGGTCAGCCCGCTCTGGTCGGTGGCGCTGCACACAGTGCGGATGTAGAAGTCGTAGCCGGTCGAAGGGTTCAGGCCGGTTACGGTGTAAGTAGTACCGGTGAAGGTAGCCGTAGTGGCACTGGTACCGTTGGGCGTGAAGCCCGTGGGGCCGTACACAATCTGGTAGCCGATGGCCCCGGTCGCGGCCGGGAAGCTGAACGTAGCGGTGGTCGAAGTGCTGCTCGTGATGTTGAGCGCGGTGGGCGCGGGGCAGGTGCCCGGCACCGCCGTTTCAGCCTCAATCATGAAGCGGGCATTGAAGGAAGCAACATCCGCCGGAGCCGTTGTCGACGGCAGGGTAGCCGTGTAGAACAAGCCCGGGCGGGCGGGCGTCTCGGCCTGATAGGCCACCGGGAATACGCCGGCCGTCAGGCCTGCGGGCACCACAATGGCTATGCCGGCCAGGAAATCGCCGACGGGCACGCTGCCCGACAGGTTAAAGGTATGGAGCTGGCCCAGGTCGGTAGCCGTAAGGGTGTAGTCGGGCGAGCGGGCAATCACCGCGCCGGTCGTGGCATTCAGCACCACGCCGTACACCACCGTGCTGCGCTGGCCATTGGTGGCATTGGGCACCAGGTTGGGGTCGTTGTAGATGAAGGCGCGCACGGCGGTCACGTCGCGCGTCGCGTTCACCGTGAACTTATCGCAGAAGGCGGCGGTGCGGGCCGTCGTACCCGGGCCGTAGGCGCTGCTGGGGCTAACACCCGGCGCGATAAACGAGAAGCGCGTGGCGCTGGTCGTCATGGCCTGGGCATTCGAGTTGTTGCCGTTCACATCATCGTTGGGTACGGTCACCGTCACGGTGTTGGCCCCCACGTTGGGCAGGCTGATGTTGGTAAAGCTCACCACCGACGAAGCGCCAATGGCCAGCGAAGCCACGGTCTGGGTCTGGGTGAAAGTGTTGGCCCCGCTGATGGTCAGCGTAACCGTCACGGGGCCGCTGACAGCCCCGATACCGGCGTTGCGCACCACGGCCCGCAGGCCGAACGGGTTGCCGGCCGGCACTGCCATCGAGCCATAGCCCTGAATTTCGCCCACGGCCACATCGTTCACGGCCGGCGACGATACCACCGCTTCGAGCATGTAGCGCGCATTGTTGGCCGTCACATCATTAGGAGCACCCGGCGTTGATACGCTCGCGGTAAAGAAGAGGCCCGCCCGGGCCGGGTTCTCGGCCTGGTAGGCCAT
>JALYUI010000225.1 GCA_030853845.1 Bacteroidota bacterium
GTAGTGCA
Organism: Bacteroidota bacterium; assembly: GCA_030853845.1. Lineage (GTDB taxonomy): Bacteria > Bacteroidota > Bacteroidia > Cytophagales > Hymenobacteraceae > Hymenobacter. Next base: position 9 of record JALYUI010000225.1, read on the forward strand.
GCCCTGAGTGAAAGCAGCGCCAACGAAAACGGGCGGCTCCGCGAGGGGCCGCCCGTTTTCGTTGGCGTGGTGTGGCCCGCCCTAATCCAACGCCTGAATCTCGAAGCCGGCGTTGGTTACGGCCTGCACTACTTGCGCGGGGGTGGCCTGGTCGGTGTTGATGGTGAGAATTTTGGCGGGGTTGGCGGTATCGACTTGCCAGTTGCCGGCCCCGACGGTCTGGTTGAGGCCGGGCGTAACGGCCTTGATGCAGCCGCCGCAGTTGATACTGGTTTTAAAACGAAGAGTGGACATGATGAAGTTGTTTTAGGGGAAAGCGGGCCGGTTTCAAGCAGCTGAATCAACCGCTCAGCCTGAGGTCGCAGCTACGCAAAATTACGACGCCAACCCGCCTGGGTTGGCACATAATTTCTCTCCAATGCTGCGGAATTAGGCTCGCTACGACTTTTTCGGTTCCAGCTCCATGCCGCACACCGGGCACTTGCCGGGCTGGCTGCTCTGGCTACCCTCGCAGCCCATGGGGCACTCGTAGCGGGCGGCCGTGGCCGGGGCGGCGGCGGGTTTGGTAGTGTCGGGGGCTGCGGTCGTGGCAGGAGCTTCGGCCGGGGCGGTAGCGGCGGGCTGGTGGTTGTCGCCGCAGGCAGTCAGGCTCAGCAAGCCCGCCGCGAGGGCTACGGAGAAGAAGGAACGCATCATAACAACAGAAAAATAACGCAAGCCGCAACGTGCGGCCGGCCAGCCAGGCTTCAAAGATAAACCTGGCCCCTACTCGAAGCCTTTGCCGCCCGAGTCGTCAGACTGGTCCGGTTTCGGGTTCTTGCGCGGGGCGGCGTTATCGTTCCCAAAGCGGTAGCTGAAGCTCAGGTACAGAATACGCGACTCGCGCTTGTTGCGGGCCTGCGAGTCGAAGCCCGGCCCCGAGGCGTCGAAGTTGAACGGACGGGTGTTGAACACGTCGGCCAGCTGGAGGTTGATGCTGCCCTTGTCTGTCAGCACCAGCTGCTTGGCGGCCAGGTCGACGCTGGTCTGGGTGAGGCACCGGCCACGAAGCTGGAGTCGGCGGCCCGCAGCAGCACCACGCCCGCGTAGGGCAGCGCCTCCTGGCTGGCGGCATCGAGCAGGGTACCGCTCACCCGGCCGGTTCCCTGGGCTGCCGCGCCCAGCGCCGGCAGCCCCAGCGCCAGCAGCTTCGGCCCCAGGTGCCGGGCCTTCATTCGAACATAAAAAAGCCGCCCCAAGTTGGCGGCCCGCTGCATCAATCCAACCACTCGCCGTTTCGCTCTTCTTCGGCGGAGTATTTCCGCACTCAGGCTCTTGATTTATGTCGCCTTCGGCCGCAAAGCTCCCCCTCAAAACTGGAGAAAAACTGGCCGGCGGGCGGACCACCGACGCAGCCCGACTGCCGGCCGAAATCAACCGCACAACGCCCCCTACGGCTTCGAAAAGCGCGGGTCGCGGGTAAACGTCGTATCCGTAAGGGTGCGCAGGAAGGCTACGATTTTGGCCTTTTCGTCGGCCGTCAGGTCCAGGGTGAAGCTGCGTTGGGTGGGGTCGTTGGTGGTGTTGAGCAGCAGCGGGTCGAGGTTGGGGCTACTGAAGGCAACGTGCTCGTTGTAATGGTCGACCACGGCTTCGAGGGTTGCGAAGCGGCCGTCGTGCATGTAGGGCGCGGTGAGGGCCACGTTGCGCAGCGAGGGCACCCGGAACTTGCCATTGTCGCTGGCCAAACCGGTCTGCGAGCCCCGGCCCAGGTCGGTGAAGGTGGCATCGAGCCCGTTGTTACGGAAGTTGTGGTCGGTGAAGAGCTCGCCCGAGTGGCAGTCGCCGCAGTTGCCGCCGCGCCGGGTGCCGTCGGGGTGAGTGTTGAACAGCACCAGCCCCTGCTGCTCGTAGGTGCTCAGAACGGTGCGGTTGCCGCTGCGGAACTGGTCGTAGCGCGAGTTGCCCGATACGAGGGTGCGCTCGAACTGGGCCAGGGCCTTGAGCACGGTGGCCTCGGTGAGGGTGCTGCTGCCGAAAGCCTTGCGGAACAGCGGCGGATAGGTGGCCTTGGCCTGGAGGCGGGCCACGCCGGCCGCCAGGCTCTGGTGCATCTCCACCGGGTTTTCGATGGGGATGCGGGCCTGGGTTTCGAGGGTGGCGGCGGCCCCGTCCCAGGTGAGGGCGGGCTCCCAGGCCAGGTTGGTCAGGGCCATGGCGCTACGCGGCGTGCGGCCGCCCTGCACGCCCTGGGCGCGGGCCAGGCCGTCGGAAAAAGCCAGCCCCTGGCGGTGGCACGAGGCGCAGGACACGGAGTTGTCCACCGACAGGCCCGGCTCATAAAACAGCTGCCGGCCCAGGGCCACGCCTTCCACTGTAAGGGGGTTGTCGGCGGGGGCGGCGGGCAGGGCCGGGAAGGTGGTGGGCACGTTTAGCACGTAGGGCGTGGGCGGCAGCACCGGCCCGTTGGGGTCGGCGGGCGCTACGGGCGGGTTGGTATCGGAGGTGCAGGCGGCCAGGCTCAGCAGCAAAGCCAGCGCCCCGGCAAGGCCGGCCCGGCGGGTGAGCAGCGGCACCGGCAGCGAGAAGAGAAGGGGCATGAAAAACGGCTTTATGTGCGGCAGGCCAGGGCAGTACCGGGACAGACGCGCGCCCGGCCCGAAAAGTGCCGCCACCCGCTACCCGCGTTGGGTAAAGATAGGCCCGCGGGCCTACACCTCCACCTCGAAGCTGACGATGGTGCCCCGCCCCGGCTGCGCCTGAATGGCCAGCTCGCCGCCCAGCAGCGCCACCCGGTTGCGCACCCCGGCCAGCCCGATGCCGGCCAGCGGTGCCGAGGCCAGCTGCCCCGGGTCGAAACCGCAGCCATTGTCTTCCACGCTCACGAACAGGCGGCGCTGCTCGTGGGCCACGTGCACTTCCACTTCGCTGGCGTGCGCGTGCTTCATCACGTTGTTGAGCAGCTCCTGCACGGTGCGGTACACCCCGATTTCGACCGGGGCCGGCAGGCGCTGCTCCAGCCCGGCCAGGTGCAGGTGCACGGGCAGGCGGGCCGGGGCAATGCGCTTCACCAGCGTTTCGAGGGCCGTGCGCAGGCCGAAGTCTTCGAGGATGCCGGGCGTGAGCTCGAAAGAAATGGTGCGTGTGGTGCGAATGGCGTCCTGGAGCAGGCCCAGCGTGTCGCGCGGGTTCAGCGGCACCCCCTCGGGGCCGTCGAGGCTGAGCTTGGTGGCGTAGAGCAGCTGGCCCAGGCCATTGTGCAGGGCCTCGGCAATGCGCTTGCGCTCGGTTTCCTGGGTGTCGAGAATGGCGGCCAGCACGGCCTGCTGCTGGCGCAGGCGCAGCTGGGTGGCCTCCTCGGCCAGGCGGTCGCGCTCGGTCACGTCGCGAAACAGGATGAGCACGCCGTTGGGCTGGGCCTGCCCGGCCGGTTGCAGGGGCACGTAGTGCACGTCGAAGGAACCGGGGCGGTGCGCCGAAGTCTGGCTCACGTAGTCGGTGCGCTGCCCGGCGCGGGCGCGGGCCAGGTCGGCCGGGGTGCTGGCCGGCAGGTGGGGCACCACCGCCAGCAGGCACTTGCCCACTACTTCGGCCGCGCGTTGGCCAAAGTAGCGGGCGGCCTCGGCGTTCCAGAGGCGCACGCGCCCGTCGGCATCAAGCGAAACGATGGCATCGACGCTGTTTTCGAGCAGGCTGCGGGTGAAGTCGCGCTCGGCCTGGAGCTGGTGCTGCTGGCGCATGGTTTCCGACACGTCGAACGAGAGCATGACGGCCTGCTGGCGCTGCTCATCGAAAAAGCCGTAGCTCTGGAAGGCCCGCGGCCCGCCCGCCGTGGGCACTTCGGTCAGAAACTCCACCTGCCCGCCGGCCAGCACGTCCAGCACTTCGGGCCGGATGGCCGGAAACACCTCGCGCAGCTCGCGGCCCACCAGCGCCCCGGGGGCCAGCCCCAGCGCCCGCAGGCCCGCCCCTAGCGATTCGAGGTAGCGGCCGTCGGGGCTCAGGCGCGAGAGCACCAGGGGCATGTGGGCCAGCAGGCGCTCCAGCACCAGGCTTTTGTAGTTGAGCTCGTCCTGCACGGCGCGCTGGGCCGTGCTGTCGCGCAGCACCCCCGTAAAGCCGGTGCTGTGGCCCTGCTCGTTGGTGGTGGCCCGGCCGGCCAGGCTGGCGTGGTGCACGCTGCCATCGGCCCACTGCACCCGGAAATCGAGCTCTAGGGGCTGCTGGGTGGCAATGGCCGCCTGCAGGCTGCCCCAGGCCCGGGCCTGGTCGGCGCGCAGAATGGCTCCCTCCAGCGTGGCCAGGGGCAGCGGCGCGGCCCCGGCGGCCTGCCCCAGCACGGCCCGGGCGGTGGGGTCGGCCTGCACGAGGTCGGTGGCGAAATCCCAGGTAAACACGCCGGTTTGCGAGGCGCGCAGGGCCAGGCTCAGGCGGGCCTCGCTGTCGCGCAGCAGCCGGGCGGCGGCGCGGGTGGCCGTTATGTCGCGCCACACGATGTGCACCAGCGGGGCCGTGCCCTCCGGCTCGAACGAGGTGAGCACGGCCTCCACCCAGATGGGCTCGCCGGAGTGCCGGCGCAGCAGGGCCTCGCAGCGGTGCGAGCCCGTGCGCAGGGCCTCGGCTACGGTCGTCCGAAACAGGTCGGCGGTGCGCTGGCCGTCGGGCTGGTACTCGGGCGCAAACGCCTCGGCCGGATGGCCCACCAGGTGCTCGCGCCCGGGCAGCCCGAGCAGGCGCAGGGCGGCCTCGTTGCAATCGACGTAGCAGGGGCCTTGCAGCAGCAGCACCGCGTCGGCGCTGTGCATAAAGAGCTGGCGGAAGCGGGCCTCGCTGGCGGCCAGGGCCTCGCTGGCCCGGTGGCGGCTGCTGATGTCGGTGAGGGCCAGCCGGCACTGCGGGCCGGCCGGGGTTTCCACCCGCAGGCCCTCCAGCGCGGCGTAGAAGGGGGTGCGGTCGTGGCGCTCCAGCAGCAGCTCGCAGCTCTGGGATTTTTCGGCGGCCAGCACCCGGGCCAGAAACTGCCCGAAATCGAGGCGCTGGGCCGGGCTCACGAACAGGGCGAAGCGCCGGCCCACCAGCCGCTGGCGCACGGTGCCCAGCTGCTGGCTGGCGCACAGGTTCAGCTGCTCAATCAGGCCCAGGGGGCTGAGTACGCAGTAGCCCACGGGGGCAAAGTCGAACAGGTCGACGTACTGCTGACGGGCGGCCTCGGCTTCGGCCTGGGCCAGCAGCAGCTCCTCGTTCTGCATTTCGAGCTCAATCTGGTGCACCTGCAGCTCCTGCACCAGGCGCTGCACCTCGGCGGGGGTGCGCGGGTCCACGGCCTGGGTGAGCAGGTGGCGGCGGGTTTCGGCCTGCTCGCGCAGGGCCAGCTGGGCGGCGTGGGGAATGGGGTCAGAGGGGTGAGCTTGCATAGCGCGGAAAGATAGGTTGGTGAAGATACGCCCGCCCGGCCATCAATGCCCAAATAACCCCTGCCTTCCGGCCGCCAAGTGGCACCGCATTCTCAACACTTTTTCAAGCACCTACCCCATGCCTAACGAGTTCCATTCCGACATTCCTGCCAAGGTGACGGCCGACGTGCAAACCCAGCTCGACGCCATCAGGACCCTGGTGGGTCCCTACCTCCTTTCCCTCACCCCCAACGAGCGCAAAACCATGCTGCGCATGGCCGACAAAACGGTGGCCTTCGTGGCCAAAACCACCGAGTACGCCACCAATACGCCCGCCTTCGTGGACCTGGCCGAGCTGAAGCAGGACGTGGCCGGCATGGCCGCCCTCACGGCCCTGCGCCAGCAGCTCGAACAGCTGGCCCTCGACTTCGGCTCGACGGTGATGGTGGCCGGCTCCGAAGCCTACGGCAACGCGCTCACCGTGTATGGCAACATCAAGTACATGGCCAAAAACAAGCAGCCCGGTGCCCAAGCTGCCTACGACGAGCTGAGCACCCGTTTCCCGGGCCGGCCCGCCAACGCCGCCAACGCAGCCAACGCAGCCAACGCAGCCAAAGGATAGGGCAGTACCGCAAACAGCGTTGTCCCCGAATACAAGGTTTAAACAGTTTGCCCTCATTGCCCGGCGCTTTAGCGCCGGGAATCGGTTTTGAACTTGCCGGGCTTCAGCCTTTGTGCCATCTGCACGAGCTTAGGCTTAAAGCCCCCCCGTTCACTACCTGACTTCCCGGCGCGAAAGCGCCGGGCAAATAAGAAAATATTCTCTGTCGTATTGAGCACTAGTGTTAACAGGTAGCTGGGGGGAGCAATAAGTAGGTCCAACCTACTTATTGCTCCCCCCAGCTACTTGTTACACCTTCATTCGGTGTTATTGTGGCCAGGCTGGCCCCAAAAAGTGCCTGCCGCAGACCTATTGGTGCCGGCGGAGCCGCAATTGCGGGCGGCGTGGCTCCACTTGGGGCCAATGAGGACGCAGCTGCGGCCCGGCCAGCACTAAAAAACACGACTGCCGGGGCAATTCGGGCCATTTTGGCCCCATAAGCGGGCACGATGTCCCGTGCTTGGCTTGCCGGGCTCAGGCCAGCAGCCAGCGCACGGCCTCGCCCTCGTCGGTGAAGATGCCCAATTGGTAGGGCTGGCCGGGCAGGGTGGCCGGGCGCACCTCGGCCCCCACCGCCGTGTCGGCGGCCAGCTCCTCGGCGCGGACGGGCGCCACCAGGTAGGCCAGGCGCAGGGGGGCGGGCACCAGGGCCGCCGCCCGGGGCAGCCAGTCGCTGATGGTCCAGTGGGCGCTGCTGGCATCGGTGTAGGGCCGGCGGCGCACGTCGAACAGCCAATGGGCGGTGCGGTGGGCATCGGGCAGCAGCAGCAGGGCTTCGTAGTCGCTGCGGGCGGTGGCGGTGCGCTCGTGGCTGGGCCAGCGCACGGTAAACACGTCGAGGTCGGGCCGGTAGTCGTAGTCGGGGAAGGCAGAGTCGGACATGGGGGCAGGGGACTAACGGGGCCAGTGAGGTGGGCGAAGGTAACCCCCGGACCTGCGTATTCCCTGGGCCTGGTGGCCGGCGGGCAGTTACGCGGCGGGGGCCTGTAGCCAGGCCACGGCCTCGGCTTCGGCCACAAACAGGGCCGACTGGTAGGGCCGGGTGGCGGCCAGGGCATCGTGCACGGCCGGGGCCACGAGGGCATCGTGGCGCAGTTGGTCGAGGCGCAGCATCGAGCTGAACACGGCCAGCCGCAGCGGGTGCGGGGCCAGCCGGGCCACGGCTTCGGGGAAGAAGTCGTTGGTGAGCCAGCTGGTTTCGGTCAGGTTGATGGGGCCGCTGCGGCGCGAGTCGAGCAGCCAGCGGCCGCAGTGGTGGGCCAGGGCCAGGGCCAGCGCCGCCCGGTACGCCGTCTGCGCTTCGGCCAGGGTTTCGGGGCCGAGCCAGCGCAGGAAGAGGATGTCGAGGTCGGGCCGGTAAGTAAGCGTGTAGGTGCTCAAGGGCGTGGCGTTAGGACTGAAGTGGCCAGAACCGGCCGGGGCCGGCGATGTTTTGGCGGGCAGGCTTTGGCCGGGGGCGGCAGCGGGTAGGGCCGGAGCTAGGCCAGTGGAGCCGCGGCCGGCCGGGCCAGGGCAAAAATCTGCCAGGCTCCCCGCCCAACCAGCCCAAACACGACCAGGCCCACCACCAGGTCGGGCCAGGGCGCGTGCGCGAGGTACACCAGCCCGGCGGCCAGCATCACGCCCAGGTTCACGGCCACGTCGGTCGAGGTGAAAATCTGGCTGGCCCGAATGTGGGCCTGGGCCGGGTTGGCCCGGCCCAGCAAGCGCAGCGTGGCCACGTTGCCCAGCAGCGCCAGCCCCGCAATGCCCACCATAAGGGCCACGTTGGGGGCCGGGGCGGGTGCCAGCAGCCGGCGCACGGTTTCGGCCAGCCCGCCCAGGGCCAGGCCCAGCTGTAGGTAGCCGGCCGCCCGGGCCACCCGCTGCTGGGCCACGGCGGCCCGGCCCACGGCCCACAGCGCCAGGCCATACACGAAAGCATCGGCCAGCATATCGAGCGAGTCGGCCACCAGGCCCAGCGAGTGCGCCAGCCACCCCGCCCCCGCTTCGAGCCCAAAAAAGCCGGCATTGATGGCC
>JALYUI010000226.1 GCA_030853845.1 Bacteroidota bacterium
GCCGCAAAGCGGCGGCACTTTCCGTTGGCCGAAAGGGCCGCCGCTTTGCGGCTGGACAACTGCCTGATTCAAGCAGCTATAATCAGACTGGTGAGTAAGCACTCATCAGCGGGAGCAGGGTAGGGTATCGCCTTCTGCACAACTACGGCCGGGAAAGAATACGCAGGGGACTTCGGCCCCCTTTTTCGTGGAAAAACGGGACGTTACGGGCTATACTGGGCTTATATTTTTTGCGCCATCTTTGGGAGTAGTGCACTATAAATCAATTTGATAAAGGCAGCACGGGTTAATATTTTTCATACTCGGGTTTGACAAGTTTCCCCAGGGTAATGGTGCCGATAGTTTTGCCCAACTCCTCCGCCCCAAACGATTGCCGGAACCTGCTGCCCGCCTGGCGTAGGGCTGGCCGGGGCAAGCGGAGAACCAGGCCCCGGCCGCGCCGCTAAACCGCGCCGGCCGGCCCCGGCTGAATTCGTCCACCACTAAATATCCCACCCATGCTGCACGTGTTACCCCCAGCTACTGCTTTGCGGCAGTGGCGCAAGCTGCTGCTGACTTCGGCCATCGGCGCGCTGGCCCTGAGCGCTGCCGCCGTCCCGCCCAGTGCTTCACCGGCCCACCGCTATGCTGCCGGGCGGTTGGCGGGCGGCACCATTACCGGCCGTGTAGTCGATGCCAAAGGGCAGGGCCTGCCCGGCGTAACGGTGCTGGTAGAAGGCACCACAATGGGCGTTTCGACCAACGTGGATGGCACCTACATCCTCACGGGTGTGCCGGCCGGTAGCCAGACGCTGGTTTTCTCCTTTGTAGGCTACACCAGCTCGCGCCAGGTCGTGAGCGTGACAGAGGGCCAGATGGCTACCGTGGACCCCCAAACCTTGGGTGAAAACGCCACCGCCCTGAGTGAGGCTGTAGTGGTCGGCTACGGCACGGCCCGCCGCCAGGATGTGACCGGCGCACTCACGACCGTGACCACCAAGGACTTCGTGAAGGGCCAGGTGACTTCGCCCGAGCAACTGGTGCAGGGCAAGGTGGCCGGCGTGCAGATAACGACCAACGGCGGTGCGCCCGGCGAAAGCAGCGTCATTCGCATTCGCGGGGGCTCGTCGCTGAACGCCAGCAACGACCCGCTCATCGTTATCGACGGGGTACCGGTTGATAACCACGGGATTAAAGGGGCGGGCAATCCGCTGTCGCTCGTGAACCCCCAGGACATCGAAAGTTTTACCGTACTGAAGGATGCTTCGGCCACGGCCATTTATGGCTCGCGGGCGGCGAATGGTGTTATCCTCATCACCACCAAAAAGGGGGTTGATGGGGAGAAGATGCGCGTGAACGTGAGCTCGCAGGTGTCGCGGGCCACCAACTACGGCAAAGTGAGCGTGCTGAGCGGCGACGCCTACCGCACGCTGCTGAACAACGCTATTGCCCAAGGCATTGTGCCGGCCAACAACGCCGCCTACCTGGGCTCGGCCAACACCGACTGGCAGAACGAAATCTATAAAACGGCCTGGACCACCGATAACAGCGTGAGCCTGACCGGCAGCGTGAAGCACGTGCCCTACCGCGTGTCGGTGGGCTATCTCAACCAGGACGGCACCCTGCGCACCGGCAACCTGAAGCGTAACTCGGCCTCCATCGGCCTCACACCGCGCCTGCTGAACAACCACCTGCGCATCGACATCAATGCCAAGGGCACCTGGGCCGATTACCGCTTTGCCGACCAGAACGCCATTGGCGGTGCGGTGCGCTACAACCCCACCCAGCCCGTGTACGACCCCAGCGGCTTCAACGGCTACTACGAGTGGCGCACCAACAGCGGCATTCCTAACTCGCTGACCGACCGCAACCCGGTGGCCCTGCTCAACGACAAGCGCGACCGCAGCACGGTGCTGCGCAGCATCGGCAACGTGCAGTTCGATTACCAGCTGCCCTTCCTGACCGACCTGCACGCCAACCTGAACCTGGGCTACGATGTTTCGCGCAGCAACGGCACCATCTTTATTCCGGCGGTTTCGTCGATTGCCTATCCCAACGGCCAGAACACTTCCTACAGCCAGGACAAGAACAACAAGCTGCTCGAAGCCTTCTTCAACTACAGCAAGCAGCTGGGCAAAAACCACGTGGAGGCGCTGGCCGGCTACTCGTACCAGGACTTCTATACCTACGCGCCTTTCCGGTTTGCCTACAAGGCCGACGGCAGCCGGCTGAACCCGCTGGAACCGTCCCAAAACCCCTTCAAGACGCAGTATACGCTGCTGTCGTACTACGGCCGCGTCAACTACAACTACGACGACCGGTACCTGTTCACGGGCACGTTTCGGGCCGATGCCAGCAGCCGCTTCAGCCCCGAAACGCGCTGGGGCTACTTCCCGGCGGCCTCGGTGGCCTGGCGCATCAACAAGGAGAGCTTCCTGACTAACTCGACGGCAGTGTCGGACCTGAAGCTGCGCCTAAGCTACGGCAGCACCGGCCAGCAGCACGTGTTCGATGTGGCCGGCAACTACCCTTACCTGGCCCGCTACAGCATCAGCTCACCGGTTATCCGGCAGATTTTTGGCAAGGACACCATCTACACCGACCGTCCCGCTGCCTACGACCGGGGTTTGAAATGGGAAACGACCGACACCTACGACGCGGGCCTCGACTTCGGCTTCCTCAACAACCGCCTGAGCGGCTCGGTGGACGTGTACCTGCGCAAAACCCGCGACCTGCTGGCCGTGATTCCGATTCCGGCCCTGAGCAACTTCTCCAACACCCTGCTCACCAACATCGGCAACATGGAAAACCGGGGCCTGGAGCTTACCCTGAACTACAACGTGCTGCAAGGCCACAAGCTGAGCTGGCTGGTGAGCGGCAACGCCACCTTCAACCGGGGCAAAATCACGAAGCTCTCGCAGGTGGAAGACCCTACTTACCAGGGCACGCCCACGGCCAACATCGGCAACTTCCAGTTTGTGCAGATTAACGCGGTGGGCTACGCGCCCAACACCTTCTTCCTGTACCAGCAGAAGTACGACGAAAGCGGCAAGCCGCTGCAAGGCCCGACGGCCACGGCCAGCCCCGCGCAGTACGTGGACCAGAACAACGACGGCATCATCAACGAGCGCGACAAGGTGTACGGCAAGAACCCCGCGCCCAAGGCCATTCTGGGCCTGAGCTCGAACCTGAGCTACGGCCCTGCCAGCCTGGCCTTCACGGTGCGCTCCAACATTGGCGGCTACGTGTACAACGCCGTGGCGGGCGGCCAGAATAACTATTACGGCCTCAATACGACGCTGGGCTACTCGGCCAACGTGGTGCCGGCCATCTACAACACCGGCTTCAAAAGCGGGCAGCCGCTCAGCGACATCAACCTGGAAGACGGCTCGTTCGTGCGCCTCCAGAACGTGACGCTGGGCTACGACTTCGGCGCGCTGCTGCGGGCCGGTACCACCCTGCGCCTCACCCTGGCCGGCCAGAACCTACTGCTGCTCAGCCACTACTCGGGCCTCGACCCGGAGCACGCCACTGGTATCGACAACCAGTTTTACCCCTTCCCCCGCACCATCACCGCCGGCCTCAACCTGGGCTTTTAATATAATGGTTAGTGGTTAATGATGAATGGTTAATGCCTGTCGGTCAGACAGATTTATTATCAGTTCATCATTCATCATTAACCGCTAACCCCTGACCACTATCATGAAATCCCACCCCTCCATTCTGCGGCGCGGCGGCTTGGCCCTCGCCCTGACCTTGGCCCTGCTCACGGGCTGCAACAAGGACCTCGACCGCGCACCTTTTTACGACCTGAACACCGAATCGGTGTACCGCGACCCGGCTAATATTCTGCGGGTGCTGGCCAAGTGCTACGCCGGCTTCAACCTCTCGGGCAACCCCGGCAGCCCCGACGTGTTTGCCGGGCAGATGAAGGACGAAGGCGAAACCTCCTACCTGCGGGCCTACTGGTACTTGCAGGAACTGGTGACCGACGAAGCCGTGGTAGCCTGGAACAGCGGCCCGCTCCAGGAGCTGAACACCGGCACCTGGACATCGAGCAGCGACCTGATAAACAACTGCTACACCCGTATTTTCTACGAGGTGGCGCTGTGCAACGAGTTTATCCGGGAAACCGGCGACGACAAGCTCAGCACCCGCGGTATTGCCGGCTCCGACGCCGACAACGTCCGCTTTTACCGCGCCGAGGCCCGCTTCCTGCGCGCCCTGGCCTACTATCACGCCATCGACCTGTACGGCAACGTGCCCTTCGCCACCGAGGCCGACGCGCCCAGCAAAAACCTGCCCCGCCAGATAAACCGGGCCGACCTGTTTGCCTATATCGAAACCGAGCTGAAAGCCATTGAGCCGCTGCTGAAGCCGGCCCACACCGCCCCGTACGGCCGCGCCGACCAGGGTGCCGCCTGGGCGCTGCTGGCCAAGCTCTACCTCAATGCCCAGGTGTACACGGGCACGGCCCGCTACACCGACTGCCTCACTTACTGCAACAAGCTGCTGCCCCTGCCCAGCTACCGGCTGGCCCCTGAGTACCGCCTGCTTTTTCTGGCCGATAACAACGTGACGTCGGCTTCGGAAATCATCTTTCCGCTGGAAAGCGACGGGGTGGTTTCGCAGGTGTATGGCGGCACTACCTACCTGGTGCACGCCGCCGTGGGCGGGCGCATGCTCAACACGGGCTTTGGCGTGAACAGCGGCTGGGCCGGCAACCGCACCCGCAAAAACCTGCCCCTGCTGTTTCCTACGCCGGCCAGTGGCTTCGATAGCCGCGCCATGTTCTTTACCAACGGCCAGAGCCTGGAAATCAACGACCTGACCGTGTTTACCGACGGTTACGGCGTGACGAAGTGGCGCAACAAAACCTCCACCGGGGGCAATGGCAACGACCCGCAACTCATTTTCGTCGATACCGACTTCCCGCTCTTCCGGCTGGCCGACGTGCAGCTGATGTACGCCGAAGCCTTGCTGCGCGGCGGCCAGGGCGGCACCCCCGCCCAGGCCCTGACCTACGTGAACGGCCTGCGCGACCGCGCCTACGGCAACGCCGGCGGCGGCACCGACGGCCGCATCACCGCCGCCCAGCTGACCACCGATTTCATCCTCGATGAGCGCGCCCGCGAGCTGTACTGGGAAGGCACCCGCCGCACCGACCTCATCCGCTACGGCAAGTTCACGAGCGGCTACAACTGGCCTTTCAAGGGCTACAGCGGCCCGGCCGATACCAAGGCCGGCCACGATATCGCCACCTTCCGCAGCCTCTACCCGCTGCCCTCGACCGACCTCGTGGCCAACCCCACGCTCAAGCAGAACCCGGGCTACTAACGAATTCATGGTTTGGGACTTAGTGCCTGGCACTCCTTGGTGGGAAATCCGGGTGCAAATCCGGCTGGCACTGGTAATGCCAACTGGTGGAGTGACTCCAGGCACTAAGTCCGAAATCCAACCCAAACGAAATTCCCATCCACTAACCCTTTTTTCACTGATGAAAAACACCTTTACCCTTGCGGCCCTGCTGGCCGGCACCACCTTTAGCGCCCAGGCGCAGATTACCCTCGACGGCATTATCAATGCCAATGAAATTGGCACCAGCGCGGCCGGCAAATACGCCTCGCTGGGCGCGTTCACGACCTCGCATACCCCCGTGCCGGGTGGCCCCACGGGTTTCGGCAACGCGGGCCTGCTGCGGATGTACGGGGCCAACAGCGGCACCAAGCTCTACGTGGCACTAGCGGGCACCATTGAAATGGGCGGCAACAACTTCCAGCTGTACATGGACCTGCCCAATAAAACCGGCGTACCCGTGGGCACGGGCCTGCCCGCCATCGCGGGGAGCAGCACGGTGTTCGGCACCTTCAGTGGGGGCAGCATTGGCGGCACTAAGCTGGATTTGGAGGCTGATGCCGCCATTGCCACCACCGGCAACCTGGACGTGCAGGCCGCCATCTACACCGCCACGACGGGCGTGGCCAAGTCGTTGGGCGACGGCACCAGCACGGCCATTACCAATGACGGCCTGCCTAGCACCCTGCCCGCCTCGACGACTACCGGCGTGTACAACTTGTTTGCCGGCACCCGCGTGGCCTACCTGGCTCCCTCTACGCCCAACAACAACATCACCTCCAACCCCGGCAACACCAACGGCGGCGGGGCCGGCTCCTACGGCCTGGAGTATGAGTTCAGCCGCACGGCGCTGGGGCTGCCCTCGGGCGCATCCATCGTGCGCCTGTTTGCCGCCTACGTGAGCGGCGACGCCTACTGGTCGTCGGACATTATTCCGGAAACGGCCGGCAATGGCACCACCACGGGGGGCCTCAACAACATCGGCTTTAGCCCCGATTTCACCGACCAGACCAAATTCCCCGGCACCCAGGCCGCTACTCTCAACGTGGTGGTGTTGAGCAGCCGCCAGGCCGACGATGCCGTGGTGGCCATGAGCGTATTTCCGAACCCGGCGCAGGGCGAGTCGACCATTACCTACCAGGTGCTGGGCGGCACGCAGGCCGTGACCGTGCGCGTCACCGACCTGCTGGGCCGCGAGGTACGCACCCTGCTCGATGCGAAGCAGACGGCCGGATTCCACGACCTGAAAGTGGCTGCTGACGCGCTGCCCGTGGGCATTTATCTGGTGCAGGTGCGGGTGGGCGACAAAGTGGCCACCCGCCGCCTGGCCGTGACGCGCTAGGCGAAATAGAACGTCATGCGGAAGAACGTCATGCTGAGTTTGCCGAAGCATCTCTACCGC
>JALYUI010000266.1 GCA_030853845.1 Bacteroidota bacterium
GGCCATAGCTGCGCGGGGACGGGGACTACAAAGTCCACGCTACATATCCAGCGGTTCGGTACCGGAAGCAGCGCGCAACAACAGTAGTTTAGTCCACCAGCACGCGGCGGCTGGTGAGCTCGCGGCCCACCTGTAGCTTCACGAGGTAGCTGCCGGCGGCCAGCTGGCGCAGGGCGGCCAGCGAGGCGGTGTGGGCACCGGCCGACTGCTCGGCATTCAGCAGGTTCAGTACGCGCTGGCCCAGGCTGTTATACACTTCCACGCTCACCGATTGGATGCCGGCGGGCACGGTGTAGGCCAGCTGACTGGCGCTGGTGAGCGGGTTGGGGTAGGCGGAGGCGGCCAGGGCCTCGGTCGTGGCGGCGCGGCTGGCCAGCAGGCCGGTGCCCACTTGGTACGTATAGTTCTGGCTGCCGGCAATCAGGCTGAAGTTGGGGTCGACGCCCAGGGCGGTGGTGCGGCCCGTAATCTGGGGCAGCAGGTCGGAGTAGAAGCCGTCGGTGTCGGCGTGGTCGGCCGCGTAGGCCACCATTACCCGAATCAGGCTGCCGGCGGCCGCGCCGCCCAGGGTGCTTAGAGGGTACTCCACTTCCCAGCCGGTGGTGGTGTTGGCGGCCACGCTGCCGGTAGCGCTGGTTTTAAACGATACTTTCGCACCCAGAATCGTGGTAGCCGCGTCGGTAATGGTGAAGGCCGTGCCCACTTTGTCGGTCGAGCCGATGTAGGTATCGGGGGCCTTGCCGGCGGCCGTCAGCGGCACGGTCAGGTTCATGATGCTGTGGTAGGCGTTGGCGTCGTTGCCGGCCAGGGGCGAGGCGGTGAGGCGGAAGCCGTAGTCGACCGGCATATCGAGGGTGGGGCGGGTATTGAACTGCGACGAGTTGTCGGCCCCGCCGGGCAGGCGAGTGCCGGCCGCGATGCCGGTTTTGTTGGGCACGTCCAGGTACATCAGCAGGGCGCTGTAGGCCGACTGCTCGGGCGAGGCCACCACCATAATGTTGAGCGTAGTGGCCGTGGTGCCCATGTAGATGGCCTTCAGGCCCCGGTCCGTAACCGTGTGGGTACCGGTGTAGGTGCCCAGCAGCTGGTACTTGCCCGGCCCGGTACCGATTTCGGCCGCCGACAGCGTGCCATCAACCGTGAACTGGGCCTGGGCGCTCAGTGAAGTGAGCGCCAGCGCGGCGAGAGCGGAAAGAGTAAAATGCTTTTTCATGGAATGTGGGAATGGGAAAAAGTGAGAAATGGGTTGTGAGAAATCGATTGAAAAAACTGGCCCGGGGCCAGCAGAAAAACCTACCAGACGAAAGTGCCCACCGCCCCCGGTGGCAGCGTGGCCGTGGCCTGCCGCCCGCCCAGCCGGATGCCGAAGGTTTGTGGGGTGGCCGCCTCGTTCAGCACCAGCAGCACGCGTTGGCCGCCGGGGCCGCGAAAGGCCACGTTGGGCAGCTGCGCGGGCACCGAGGAGGCCACCCGCACCGCGCCGGGCCGTACAAACCGGCTGGCGTGGGCGATGATGTAGTAGGCCGGATTGCGCGTGATGGCGTTGCCGGCCACCGTAATCGCGCCCAGGCACTCGGTGCAGCCGCCGGGCGTGTGGGGGTTCTGCTGCGGGTCGGCGGCCAGGTTCCACTCCAGCACGGTGCGCGCCCAGTTGCGGGTGGCCCCGATGGTGAGCGTTTTGGTGTGCCAGGCCAGGTCGGGGCCAAACTTGCCGGGCGCGCCAATCCACTGCTCGGTGAAGTAAATGTGCTTGTCGGGGTGGGCATCGTGCACCTGGCTCAGTGCCTCAATGGGGCCGGCATAGAGGTGAAAAGCCGAGCCGTCGACGTAGGGCGCCGCCGCCGGGTCGTTCAGCACCGTAAGGGGGTAATCGGGCCGGTCGGCGTTGTGGTCGTAGCAGATAATCTTCGTGTCGAGCCCCGCCGCCCGGAACGCCGGGCCAAGGCTTTTGCCGATGAATTCGGCCTGCTGCGCGGCCGGCATCAGCAGGCTGGGGTTGTTGCCGGGGTGAAGGGGCTCGTTCTGCACCGTAATGGCATCCACGCGCACGCCGGCCGCCTTCATGCCTTCGATATACTTCACGAAGTAGCGGGCGTAGGCATCGTAAAATTCCGGCCGCAAGCTGCCGCCCTTGCTCGCGCCGTTGGTTTTCATCCAGACGGGCGGCGACCACGGCGAACCCAGGATTTTAATGGCCGGGTTGATGGCCAGAATCTCGCGCAGCACCGGCAGCAGGTGTTCCTGGTCGGGCGCGAGGCTGAAGTGGGCCAGCGCCGGGTCGGTTTGCCCGGCCGGCAGGTCGTCGTAGCTGAACACCCGCGCATCAAGGTCCGACGCGCCGATGCTGACGCGCAGGTAGCTCACGCCGATTTCAGTGCCCGTGGTGCCGAACAGCTCGCGCAGCAGCCGGCCCCGCTCGGCCGCGCCCATCTGGTGCAGCAGCGCGGCGCTGCCGCCCGTCAGGCAGTAGCCGAATCCGTCGATGGTCTGGTAGGTTTTGGCTTCGTCAATTTCAATAACCGGCCCGCCGCCCGCCACCGGCCCGAAAGCCAGCCGCCCGGGCTGCTCCCGAAACAGGCTGGCCTTATCGGCCGTGGTGAGCCAGGTAGCCACGCCGCCGCTCTTGGTAGTAGCTGCCGCCCGGGCCGACTGCGCCGCCCGCTGGGCCTGCACCGTGGGTGCGGCGCAGGCCCAGAGCGCCGCCAGCACGAGGCCGGAGGGAAGCAGCTGACGGAGCGAGGGGAAAAGCATGGGGAAACTTGGGTAAGTGTCTGTTAGAAATTACTTTAAGCTAACAGTACGTCATGCTGAGCTTGTCGAAGCATCTCGCTCGCATCGTTTAGTCGACTGAATTACTACTGCATTAGAGACTGCGGTAGAGATGCTTCACTGCGTTCAGCATGACGTTCTTGGGGAGGTAATGAATCAGGAAATAGCCCCGGCCATGATGCCGCCCAGCGGCACGGCCCCGGCGCGCACGTGCCCACGCAGGCCGTACCACACGATGTAGGCGTAGCAGAGCACCGGCAGCAGTAGCGCCAGCCGCAGCGAGGCCACATCAGCCACCAACCCAAACAGCGGCGGAATCACGGCCCCGCCCACGATGGCCACGTTCAGCAGGCCCGAGGCGGCTTCGGTGTGGCGGCCCAGGCCAGCCACGGCCAGCGTGAAAATGGTGGCAAACATGATGGAGTTCATCAGGCCCACGGCGAGCAGGCTCCACATGGCCAGCGGGCCGGTAGCCACGGCCGCCAGCAGCACCAGCAGCAAAGCCCCCACGCCATTGAAGGCCAGTAGGCGGCCGGGCCGGAACTTGTTCAGCAGCCAGGCTCCCAGGAAGCGGCCCACCATGGCCCCGCCCCAGTAAAAGGCGATTTTTTCGCCGGCCAGCTTGGGGGCCATGTTCAGCACGTCGGGCTGGCCGAGGTAGCTCACAATGTGCGAGCCGATGGCCACTTCGGCCCCCACGTACACGAAAATGCCCACCATGCCCAGCACCAGGTGCCGGTAGTGCCAGGCACGTCGGCTCTCGTCATCGGTGGGGTCGGGCGCGGGGGCCACGGCGGGCAGCTTCACGAAGCGCAGCAGGCCGCTGATGAGCAGCAGCACGGCCCCGATAACCAAGTAGGGCACCTGCACGGCGCGCACGTCGATGGCCTCGGCCGCGCGGGCGGCATCGAGGTCGGGCAGGTGCGAGAGAATGAAGGCAGCCCCCAGCAGCGGGGCTACTGTAGTGCCCAGCGAGTTGAACGCTTGCGTGAGCGTGAGCCGGGCCGGAGCCGACTCCGCCGGCCCCAGCACCGCCACGTAGGGGTTGCCGGCCACCTGTAGCAGTACCACGCCCGTGGCCAGCACAAACAGCGCCGCCAGAAACAGCACGTACGAGTGGCTGTCGGCGGCGGGGTAAAACAGGAAGCAGCCGGCCGCCGCCACCACAAAGCCCAGCAGCATGCCGCCCTTGTAGCCCAGCCGGCTCACCAGCTTGCCCGCCGGAATGCCCATCACGAAGTAGGCCCCGAAAAAACACATGTTAATCAGGTTGGCCTTCGCGTAGCTGAGCTGGAAAATCGCCTTCAGATAGGGAATCAGAATATCATTCAGGCAGGTGATGAAGCCGAACGCGAAAAACAGCACCGTGAGGGCCGAGAGCGCCGAGCCGTAGCGCGGCGCGGGACCCGCCCCGGCGGTTGGCGGAGTGAGGTTCGGCGCAAGGATTACGGGAGCAGCCATTGGGAAGGGTGGGATT
>JALYUI010000267.1 GCA_030853845.1 Bacteroidota bacterium
ATGCCATTACTTCGAGCTTCACGACGGGTTCGCTGACGGCTAATAACGACGCCGTGGCCGGCAACAACTCGGCTACAGCGACCTCGCTCACGACCCAGGCCGGGGCCGGGACGGCTGCCGACGTATCTACCACCCTCGCCGCTACGGTGGGCGGGGTGAGCGTGTCGCCGGGCACCATTGCCCCGGGCACTACCGTCAGCTACACCGCTACTGCCACCAACAACGGGCCGGGCTCGGCCGCCAACGTGCGGGAAACGGTATCGTTGCCCGGTGGCTTTACTGCGGCTCAGCTGGCCATTGCAGGTTCCACCGGCAACTCCAGCGCCGTGGTGGGCGGCCAGACGGTGATTACCTACACCGGCGGCACGCTAACCGGCACTACCTACAACCAAAGCACCGGTTTGCTGACCTTCCCCAACACGGTCACGCTTAACCAGCAGCAGTCGGCTACCTATTCTTTCTCGGTGGTAGCCCCTAACTCGCCCACGCTGCTGGCCGTGGCCGTTGTTTCGACCACATCCACCGACCCGGTTTCGGGCAATAACGTCGCTTCGACCCTAACCACCATCGGCCAGGGTACGGATGTAAGCATTCAGCTGCTGGGGCCATCCTCGGCGCTGGCGGGCCAGGCTGTGAACTTCGTGGCCACGACCCGCAACCTGGGGCCGAATACGGCTACGCAGGTTGTGCAAACCACGACCATTGCCTCCGGCCTCGTTGTTTCGACCACTGACAACAACGGCCTGAAAATTAACGGCAGCCTGCCCACCAGCGTGAACGCCGGTACCGGCGTGGCTACCTACGCCGGCGGGGCCACCTACGACCCCAACACCGGCGTGGTTACTTTCTCGACCCTGGCCACGCTGGCCAGCGGAGCCAGCGCGCAGAACACCATCACCTACCTGGCCCCGGCCACCGCTTCGGTGGTGAATGTGGCCAGCGTAAGCACCGGCTCGACCGACGGCAACGCGGCCAACAACAACAGCACGGTAACCACCACGCTTTCCGCCAATTCGGATGTAACGGTGACTGTGAGTGGCCCCGCATCGGCTACGGTAGGCGGCGTAATAACCTACGCGGCTACCACCACCAACAATGGCAGCTCCATTGCTTCGGGCAATACCACGGCGACGCTGCAAGTGCCGGCCAACCTGCCGGTGGCCCTGTCGGGTAGCTCGCTGCTGGTGAACGGCCAATACCCTACCAGCATCAGCGGCACCACGGGCGTAGCTACTTACGACGATGGCTCGACGTACAACCCCGCCACCGGCCTGGTCACTTTCCCCACCATTGCCGACCAGGCACCGGGCGTGGCCTCCGCCGTGACCAATACGGTGAGCTTCGCGGCTCCCGATGCGGTTAGTCTCAACGTAGTGGCGGCGGTGAACCCGGCGTCCGGGGCCGGCGACCGCAACCTGGACAACAACTCTGCGAGCACTACCACTACGCTGTCGTCCCCCGGCGCGGGTTCGGCCGACCTGGGCGTGACCATCACATCGAGCAATGCTGCGCGACAATCAGGTCGGTTTATAACCTTCACCGTGACTCCCAGCAATGCTGCAACCAGCACCAGCGCCGGCACGAATGTGCGGACGGAGGTAGTGGTGCTGGCCAGCCAGCCTACTTCCGGAGTTAATGCCTTACTCGTAAATGGCCAAGCCACCCCCACCTCGGTGAATGCCAGCACGGGCGTGGCTACCTACGCCGATGGCTCGACCTACGACCCAACCACGGGCCTGGTCGTGTTCCCTAACACGGCATCGCTTGCCGTTGGCGCTACGGGCACGGCCTTCACCGTGCGGGTCGCAGCTCCCGGCACGGGCCCGTTGGTGCCAGTGGCCTCGGTGCGCTCCGACAATGCGGAAGCCAATACGGCCAACAACGTGGCCAGCACCAGCGTCGACATCACGACCCGGGCTGACCTGGCAACTACGGTGAGCGGGCCGGCTCAGACTATGGTGGGCGCTGCGGTGGTTTACACGGTGACGACGACCAACCTCGCACCGACCACGGCAGGTGGAGCGGGCGGCTCGCCGGCCGTGGGCGCTACTCAGACCATCACGATTCCGGCCAACGCGGCCACCGGTACGCCGGTTGTGAGCGGCCCCGGGTCCGCCGGCGCCACCATCAGCGGCAGCGCTGCTGCTGGCTTCACCATCACTATTCCGCTGGGCACCCTGAACGTAGGCTCGGCCAATCAGGTAACCAACACCGTGGGCTTCACGGTCGCGGCTGCGGCAACTTCGCCCTTCGTCGTTGCCGGCACGGCCAGCACGACGGGTACCGGCGCGACCACCGACCCTGTGGCTGGCAACAACAGCGACCAGCAGTCGACGACCGTGGCCCCAACCGGGCCGGTAGCCGACGATATCGTGAACAACGGCCGCGTTGCGGTGAACGTCGGCACTAGCCCCATCGGGAACACTGCCGGGCCGGTTGCCATCACCTCGCTGGCAGCATCGGCGGGCAGCACGGCTGTTGCTTCCTACAACATCACGGTCATCCCCACCGTGGGCACGCTGTATGTGAACGGGGTGGCCGTGGCGGCTCCCCGCCCCCTGACCCTGCTCGAAGCCACCCAGTTGACCTACGACCCGGCCGCTACCGGCACGCAGAGCACCACGGCTCCGGCCACGTTGTACGCCGGCAATGCCTTCTTCCAGTTCACTGCTACCGATGCGAACGGCTTGACTTCAAACACGGCCCGCTACTCAGTTCCTGTGAACCAGGATAACCTTTCGGTTTATGGGACGACGAATGCAAAGGGTGGCTCCAGCCGCTACAGTACTTTCGATGTGCTGGCCTTTGTGACGGACGCCAACGGTGCCTCGTACAATACCAGCGGTGTGGTATACAACGCGGCCGGCCAGTACGACCCGGCCAATCCGACGACCACCAACACCATTCAGCCAGCGGGTACGAGCAGTGGCTTGGTTAATACAGCTGGCAGCGTGGTGCAGTCGCCCTCGGGCCAGGGCCCCGCAGCCTTCGGTAGTTACCCGGCTAACCCCACCAATGTGCTGCCCGCCGGCGTGAGTTTGGATACCAAGACGGGTCTGATTTACGTGAGCAACGCCAGCGCTTTGGCGCGTAACAACACGGTGCAGTATTACCAGATTAACGTGACGACCACCGATATCTACGGCGGCACCAACCTGGTACCGGCGCGCTTCACCATCGGCGCCTACCCGCTGCCCGTCGAGCTGAGCGCCTTCACGGCCACGGCCAAAAGTCTGGACGCCGTACTGGCCTGGACTACGGCCTCGGAGAAGAACAGCGACCACTTCGACGTGGAGCGCAGCCTCAACGGCACCGACTTCGTGAAGATTGACCAGGTACTAGCCCAGGGCACCAGCACCCGCGCCATCGATTATACCAGTCTCGACGCGGGCATCGGAGCCAAGGCTCCGGCGGCGTACTACCGCCTCAAGCAGGTCGACCTCGACGGCACCAGCAGTTACTCGCCCGTGCGCACTGTGCGCTTCGGCAAAGTGGCTCCGGCTATCGCGCTCTATCCCAACCCGGCTACCTCGGCCACCCAGCTCGACCTGACGGCGCTGCCCGCTGGCAGCTACCAGGTGAGCGTGCTCGATGCCGCCGGCCGCGTGGTGCTGCACACCACTCTGGAAGCCGGCCTCACCCACGCCCTCGACCTGAACACGATTGCCAGCGGCACCTACATGCTGCTGGTGCGCGGCCAGGATGGCGGCCCGGCCCTGAACCTGACCAAGCGTCTGGTGAAGGAATAGGCGTTAGTTCAGTCGCCTGTTAAAAAGCTCTCCCCACCCGGGGAGAGCTTTTTTGTGTCGGTGAATTTCCGCAATCCAGCCATTTCCGGCCGGGCTACTTGGTTGCATTGGCCTACTACGCCTACGCCGGCTGGCATCGCCGGCCCGGCTGCTGCGCAAGGCAATGGTTATGGGCGAGCCAGGAGCACGGCATCGATAAACTGGCACTCGTCTTGCAGATACAGAAAAAGCAGCTGCAACCGCTGCTGCTTCACTTTTCGTTCATTTCTCATGAAATCCCTCGCAAAATATGTTGGCGCTGCCCTGCTGGGTGCGTTCACGCTGCTGGCCGCCCCGAATGCCCAGGCCCAGGTGGGGGTGAATATCAATATCGGCGCGCCCGGCTGGGGGCCGCAGGTGCCCTACGGCACGCAGTATTACTACATCCCCGAAATTGATGGCTACTACGACCTCTACGCCCAGCAGTACATCGTGTACGACAACGGCTACTGGGTAACGGTGCCCGAGCTCTACGGCTACGACCCCTACCAGTTCCACCCGGTCGTTGTGGACTACCGTGGCCCCCAGCCCTGGTCGCGCATTGCCTACTACCGCCAGCGCTACGCCTACCAGCCTTACCGGGCTTACCCCCGCGGCGGCTACTACCCCAACGGCTACGGCCGCCCCGGCTACGCTAATGGCGGCTACTATGGCGGTGGCCGCGGTTACTACGGCAACGGCCGCGGCTATAACGACCACGACCGCGACGACCACGGCCGGGGCTACGACCGCGACGACCACGGCCGCAACAACTACCCCGGCAACTCCGGTGGTGGTTACAATGGCCCGCGCGGCGGCCAGGGCCAGTACCCCGGCAACGGCGGCTACGGCGGCAACCCGCGCGGCGGCCAGCCCCAGAGTCCGCAGCCCCAGAGTCCGCAGCCGCAGCAGCCCGATGGCCACGGCAACGGCAACAATTCTCCCGGCGGCTACGGCCAGGGTGGCAACAGCCAGGGCCATGGCCAGGGTAATAATCAGGGCGGCGGCCGCCACGGCCGCGACTAAGCGGCCGTAGCCAACCCAACATTGCTGAATCAGTATACCCCCTGGCCGGATGCTTGCGTTCGGCCAGGTTCTTTATCACCCATCTCGACTTTGCTCATGAAACTAATTCCCATCGCCCTATGCGCGGCCCTGCTTGGGGCCGCCACCCTGCTCACGGCCCCGGCCGCCGAGGCCCAGGTCAACGTCAATGTGAACGTGGGGCCGCCCGCCTGGGGGCCGCCCGTGCCCCAGGGTACCCAGTTCTACTACATTCCCGAAATCGACGGCTACTACGACCTTTATGCCCAGCAGTACATCGTGTACCGCAACGGCCAATGGATTCCGGTGGTCGTAGTAGATGGCTACGACCCTTATCAGTTCCACCCGGTGGTGCTCGACTACCGCGGCCGCCAGCCCTGGGTGTACGTGGGCGCGCACCGCGACCGCTACCCCCGCCGCGTAGTGGTAGTGCAGCCCCGCCCCGTAATCGTGCGCCAGCGCGGTCTGCCCCCCGGGCAGGCCAAGAAAATGTACCGCGAAGGCTATCAGCAGGGCCGCCGCGAAGACCGGAACGACGACCGGGGCCACGGCAACGGCCGGGGTAACGGCAAAGGCCGCGGCCGCGACTAACCTTACTAATCCGCACAAAAAAAACCGACCTTATACAGGGCCGGTTTTTTTGTAGTGTTTCCAAAGCCTAAAACTCGGCGTTGCGCGGGTAGCGCGGGAAGGGAATTATGTCGCGGATGTTGCTCATGCTGGTTACTTTTATCAATAAGCTTAGTGGAACGGAATGAATTGGCGTTGAATTTAACGGTAACGCACTTCAAAGCGGCCCTCTTCTACGGTAACAGTCTGGCCATTTGGTGCGCGTAACAAACCGCTAAATGTGCCCGCAATAACTCGCTGTGCGGCGTCGTGGCACGTGATGGCAACTTGGACCGGTGAATCAGATGTGCTGACGTACGCAACGACACTGCCTTGTTCGTAGAGCCTAATTTCGGCATAACCTCGGCCCAATAAAGTGGGCGCGTCGTCGGGCGGTGGAGTGCCTAACTGGTAGCTGGCTCGTTTTCCAAAGCCTGTCAGGGCAAAGGAAAATGATTCTGAATCGGTACCGTGCTCCACCGAAGCCCGTACCCACATCACGCTGTCAGGACTGAGGCGGGCATAAAGTGATGGGGACGACAAGCTGTCTGGCAGCGGGTGGCGCTCGGAGCGGCCGGCGCGTGGGCCATCGAGCGAGTATGAATGCGTATCTAACTCGAAGTAAAGAGTATTAAATACGCGAGCGGCTTCTATAACTTCGCGATTGCGTTGTTCGGCAATTTCTTGGCGGTACACAAGGGCTTGCTTCAATAAGCTGGTTTGCCACTCTTTAGTATCGGCTAGCAGTTTGGTGAGTGGTGGTGTAGGCGTGTTGACCACAACCCAGGTGGAGTCTGGTTGGTCAGGCGGCAGTTCAGTTAGAACATTGATGAACGGGGAAAGAGGGCAAACAACTACTGTCTGGTATTTAGGCAATTTGTAGGTATCTCCTGCTGATTCTAAACGAAGCTGTACGCTGGCGCTGCCACGTTGAAATAGCAGTTGGGTTTCAAGCTCGCTACGTAGTATTTTGAATGGTTTAAATAACTTATCACCCAAGGCAAACGCGCCTACTGTAATATAAATCCCTAATCCTGGAACTATAATACTCACAATTGTCAAGATGCCTACCGTCTGAGCAAGCAGTTTCGCTGAAGCCCGGCTTCGTTGCACGAGCCAATTTAGCAAAACCTTGACCCGGCCGGATTTAGAGCGAGCAGCAAAATAATTCGGACCGAGACCAGTGAGTGTTAGCAACACGACCGCGGCAATCGTGAACCCGATGTATTTAAGATTAGCAAACTCAAACCACGGCAGTGCGCAGAGTAGTATCACGGCAACACCAATGGCCCATATCCAGCCTAGCGTCCCTTCAGACACCTTTTTTAGGCGGACCCAAAGTTTTTTTAGGCGAACCCAAAATGGTTCGTGAGTGAACATGGCCTAAAGTTGCCTAAAACTCGGCGCTGCGCGGGTAGCGCGGGAAGGGAATTACGTCGCGGATGTTGCTCATGCCCGTTACGAAGAGCACGAGGCGCTCGAAGCCCAGGCCGAAGCCGGCGTGCGGCGCGGTGCCGAAGCGGCGGGTGTCGAGGTACCATTCCAGCTCGTGAGCGGGCAAGTGCATCTCGGCCATGCGGGTGGTGAGCTTGGTGTAGTCTTCCTCGCGCTGCGAGCCGCCGATGATTTCGCCGATGCCGGGAAACAGCACGTCCATGGCGCGCACGGTGCGGCCGTCGTCGTTGAGTTTCATGTAGAATGCCTTGATTTCCTTGGGGTAGTTGGTCAGGATAACCGGCTTCTTGAAGTGTTTCTCCACCAGATAGCGCTCGTGCTCACTCTGCAAATCGGTGCCCCAGTCGACGGGAAATTCGAACTTCTGCCTGGCCGATTTCAGGATTTCGACGGCTTCGGTGTAGGTGAGGCGCTGGAAGGCGTTATCGGCCACGGAGTGGAGCCGGGCGAGCAACTCCTTGTCGTACTGCTCATTGAGGAAGGCCAGGTCGTCGGCGCAGTGTTCGAGGGCGTACTTCACCAGGCTTTGGAGGAAATCCTCGGCCAGGTCCATGTTTTCTTCGAGCTCGTTGAAGGCTACTTCGGGCTCAATCATCCAGAACTCGGCCAGGTGGCG
>JALYUI010000278.1 GCA_030853845.1 Bacteroidota bacterium
GCCGAAGATTCCGAAGTCGAACTTCGCGATGGTGGGCCTCTACAAGCTGGCTTTTCCCGAAAAGCTGGCCCAGGCCCTGGAGTGGCTACACGATACCGACGTGCGCACCCACGGCGAATTGCAGCTCACCGACGCCCTCATGCACCTCATCGACGAAGGCGAGGTGATGACGACCTGCCCGGTGGATAACTGGTTCGACTGCGGCCGCAAGGAAACCCTGCTCGAAGCCAACGCCCGCCTGCTGAACCGCCCCGAGTTTCTGGATGGCCGCGACTACTCCGAGTTTCCCGATGCCGTCATTATCCCGCCCGTTAGCATCGGGCGCGGCTGCCAGATTACGCACTCCATTATCGGCCCCAACGTAGCCATCGGCGACAAAACCATCATCAAAAACTGCATTCTGAGCGACTCCATCATCGGTAGCTACTCGGAGCTGCGCGCGGCGGTGATGAGCAACTGCATCGTGGGCTCCGACGCCTCGTTCCGAGGCATGAACCACTCGCTGAACATCGGCGACAATACGGAAATTGACTATAGCTAAGCAGCGGCCAGACTGGGGCGGCGAGGCTACCACTGCCGCATCTAGCCGGTGCCCCAGCTCTTGATGGTTGGGGGAAACAGGAGCGGTTGAGCATTGAGCCCTTACCGCAGTGCCCATCGGATTCCAGCGCTTCGCCGGCCGGGAGTGGAAACGGCTGAAAAAGCCCGTACCCATAACCCGGCACGCTACAACGGACTCTTCAGCAGCGCGGGGAATTTGTGGCGGAACTTCTCCACTTTGGGAATCGAGACGTTTTGCACGTAGGGGTTGTCGGGGTTCAGGCGGTAGTAGCCCTGATGATAGTCTTCGGCGGGCCAGAACTTCTGGAAAGGGACTACTTGGGTTACGATGGGGTTGTCGTACTGATGGCTGGCATTGACGCGGGCAATGGCGTCGTCGATGGTTTTACGCTCTTCCGGGGTGCGGTAGAAGGCGATGGAGCGGTACTGCGTGCCGGCGTCGGGACCTTGCCGGTTAGGGGTGGTGGGGTCGTGGGCGGCCCGGAAAAACACATCGGTCAGCGTGGCGAAACTCACCTTTTTGGGGTCGTAGTACACGTCGATGGACTCGGCGTGGCCGGTTTCGCCGCGGCCCACCTGCTCGTAAGTAGGGTTGGCCTCGGGCCCGCCGCTGTAGCCCGACACCACGGCCTCCACGCCCGTCAGCTCCTCAAATATCTCCTCGGTGCACCAGAAGCAGCCCCCGGCGAAAGTGGCTTGCGCCAGGTCGGGCCGGTTGGTGGGGGCAAAGCCGGCCGTAGAACGGCTGGTGGGCGCGGTCGCCGCTTGCTGGACCGTGGTGGCGGGTTCGGTGCAGGCGGCCAGCAGCAGACATAGGGCGGGCAACGTGTTTTTCAGGTAAGCAGTCATAAGCGTATAGACAGCGAAGGCCGGCAAAAGATTTAGCGGCCCGCGCCTATCTACGAAAAGCCGCGCCGGTTGGGGCTACCGATAGGGGCCGCTCCAGGCCCACGCTCCCTACGCAACCAATCTTCAGCGACTATTGGCGCAACTATGCCCCCGATTTCTGACCGTAGTATCCTACTTTAGCCCACTGCCCGATTTCTCCGCTACTTCCCATGCCTTCTTCCATCAAGCCGCACTGTAACTTGGATGCGCGCGCCTCGCTTAGCTCGCCTACCACTTTGCAACTGTACTATCGGGTGCAAAATACCTCTGACCACGTGCTATTCCTGGTTAACCGGTTCTGGACTTCTATCAACGATGCCAAGAGTTTCCAGGTGCAGCCGAATATGGTGAATGTGCAGGTCAATGCCAATCGGGTTACCATTGGCAAAGCGGTTGTGCCCGTGCCCGATGATAGGGAGGTGGAATACCACTACACGCCTTGCCTAAGCTGGTTGGGCCCCCGTGAGATTTACGAAGAAACCCTGGAAATTGCGCTTCCATTGGTGCCCTTTACCTGGTATGAGGGCCTGTGGGACATGCCCGCTCCCGCTTCGGAAGGACCGTTGCGGCCGTTGTATTTCGAGTTGGGCTACCTCGCTGTTGAGGCTGGGCGGGCTTCGGCCATTCGTGCAGTTGCTACATCGCACGGGCTGGCTTACTCCCGGAATATTGAGCCCGAAGACCAACTGCTGGTTTGCGCAGGGCCGTTATTACCGGATGTTGCGGTGGCCGACAACCATTCTGCCCTCTAGGTACGCTCCTTCCAGAGCTAATGCACCACGCCGCAATTATGCGTAAAAACAGCTATTCACATGGAATCCAATGCGCTCATTTTTGTTGGGGCGGAGCCGCCGGTAGCGCTGAGCGACCTGGAAGCGGTCGAGCAGGAATATGGCTTTGTGCTGCCCGCTGACTACAAAACCCACCTGCTCGCGCACAATGGCGGCTGGCCGAAAGACCGGGATACTTTTTGGCCGCCGCAGGAAGGCGCGGCCGAACCGGTTGCGCGCACAATCAGCGATTTTTACTCAGTCAGGCACGGCGACGAAACGTTGGAGGATGCCCTTGAGGACTTGCACGACCAGTTGCATCCCGACTTGGTACCGTTTGGCTCCGACTCGGGCGGCGACCAGTTCCTGCTGTCCGTGGGCCCGGAAGACTACGGGAGCGTGTATTATCTCAGCCACGAATACTACACGCCCCCGAAGCGTAAGGCCAGGAAGCAGCCGCGGGCGTACGGGCCGGGAGTGAATTTCCTGGCCCCCTCGTTCAGCACATTTCTGCAAGGTCTGGTCGTGAACCCGACGGATTAAAGGCCCGCATCAGCGCTGAGGGCCTTGAAAGTGCGCTACGGCCCGGTGTCCATGCTCCACGCCTGCGGGTTAGATGCTTCCCAGCCGGGCCGGGGCAGCCGATGCTAAAGCCCCCAATGGCTGCGGGCCAGCGGTAGCGTTTGTGTATCAGGCGCGGGCGGAACGTCGGCCGCTTGTGGTAACCAACCCATAATAAAT
>JALYUI010000401.1 GCA_030853845.1 Bacteroidota bacterium
GCGGCCAGCTTCACGGGGTCGAGCCAGAGGCGCATAGAATATTTGCGCTCGCCCCACACCCGGATTTCGCTCACGCCGGGAATGGTTTGCAGGCGCTCCTTGAGTACGTTGTTGGCGTAGTCGGTGAGCTCCAGCAGCGTGCGCTTCGACGAGCTTAAGTAGCTGAGCACGATGGGGGAGGAGTCGGCGTTAGCCTTGCTCACGGTGGGCGGGTCTACGTCGCGCGGCAGCTTACCCAGCGCGCCCGACACCTTGTCGCGCACATCGTTGGCGGCGGCTTCTAGGTCTACGCCCAGGTCGAACTCCACCGTGATGCTGCTTGCCCCGTCGCGGCTGGACGAGGTGAGGTTCCGGATGCCCGCGATGCCGTTGATGCTTTCTTCGAGCGGCTCGGTTATCTGGCTCTGAATCACGTCGGCCGAGGCCCCGGTGTAGCCCGTCTGCACCGTAATAATGGGCGGGTCGACGCTCGGATACTCCCGAATGGCGAGCGAGCGGAACCCAATCACGCCAAAAATCACGATGAGCAGGCTCATCACGATGGCGAGCACCGGGCGGTTGATACTGACGGAGGATAAGCTCATTCTTCGTTAATTAAGAATTAACAATTAATAATTAAGTCTGCGAATCTTCCGCTTTTGAAGAACGAATAATAGCAGTAAGGATTCTTAGCAATTCTTCACAGTCATTCAAAAGCGATTGCGCCTGCTGGCCATCGATGTAATCGGTGTCGCGCAATAAGCGCAGCCAGTAGTGGGTTTCCCTCGCCTCCTTATAAGCAATGCTGTACTTGGAGATGAAGTCCTTGCGAGACTGTCCACCAACTGCTTCTTCGGCATTTGAGCCAATTGATGTTCCACTTCGCCGTATCTGGTCGGCTAATTGGTAAGCCTGCTTTTCTTTGACCAAAAACTGGCTCAATCGAATGATTCGCACCGCAAAACTATAGCTCTTATGAAGAATGACATTATCTTCTTTCATGGCTGGCGCGTGCTGTAATTTGCTACTGCACGTATTTTGATTTGCTATTAATTAATAATTCTTAATTATTAATTTTAACACCATCACCAGCCTTCACTTGCAGAATACCGGTGCGAATCACCGTGTCGCCCACGGCCAGGCCCTTGGTAATCTGAATCAGCTTATCCGAGCGCACGCCAATGTTCACTGGCTGAATCTTCGCCTTGCCGTTTTTCACGGTGAACACGGTGTAGCCGCTGGCCACCGGCACCACCGCCTCGGTCGGAATCTGGAGCGCCTCGGCAGTTTCGCCCAGCTCCAGGTTCACCTTCACGAAGCCTCCGGGGCGCAGCTCCATGTTTTTGTTGGGGAAGATGGCCCGTACCGGCAGCGAGCGCGAAACCGGGTCAATCTGCGGGTTGATGGCGTAGACTTTGGCTTCGATTTTCTTGGTCGTGGCCTCGTCGGTCACCAGCACCGGGTCGCCTACCCGCACGGACTGCGCGAAGCGGCTCGGCACGTTGAAATCAATCTTCACCGGCGACACCCGCGAGAGCGTGGTAATGGCCGTGCCCGGCGACACGTACGCGCCCACCGAGGTGTTGCGCAGGCCCAGAATGCCGTCGAACGGGGCGCGCACGTAGGCCTTGGCCAGCGTCACGCGCAGGGCAGCCAGGTCGGCCCGGGCCGTGAGCAGGGCATTTTGCGACTGCTCATATTCCTGCCGGCTGATGTATTCCTTTTCGAGCAGGGTGCGCTGCCGCTTTTCCTGGTCCTGATACAGCTTGATGTTATACTCCTGCTTTTGCAGCTGGGCCTGCACATCGGCCGCGTTGATGGTGAACAGCAGCTGGCCCTTGCGCACACGCTGGCCCTCGGGAATATCGAGGCTGGTAATCTTGCCCGAAATCTCGCTCTGGATAGTCACCGACTCGTCGGCCATCACCGAGCCGGTAGAAGATACTTCGTCGGCGAGCTTGGTGGCAGCTACCACGTACACCTGCACGGGCACTTTGGCTGCCGCGCCGCCGGGGCCGCCCTTGCCGCCTTTCTCACCCTTGCCGCTGGTGGGCGACGGGAAGTAGTGCATTTTGGCCCAGACCAGGCCGGCAATGAGGACGGCCGCCAGCACCCAGCCCAGCCAGCCGCGCCGGCCTTTCGGCGACGTATCGAAGTCCGGCTCGTCTTCGGGAGCGGGGGGCGTCGGTGCCGCCGTGGGGGCGGGCGTCGAAGTAGTGTCCCATATTTTGGGCTCGGCAACGGGGGAAGTATCCAGCGACATAGGGAACATGAACGCGCAAGCGGGGGCCGATGTTCGCGGGCCGCCCGCCGTGCGCCGTAGGGCAATGGGGTTGATAACCCCAATAGGTACGTTTTCGGCCCGTTGGTTGCGCCAATGGTGCCGGAATATCGACCAGCAGGCCCATCATGCAGACCGGACCTACCTTCGCCGCGATGAAGCCCACCACCGATACGCCGTCCGAGCCCCGTAATTTTTTCCACGACGTGCACGAAGTCGTTCGCCTGATTCCGGCTGGCCGCGTCACCTCCTACGGGGCCATTGCGCACTACCTGGGCTCGCGGCGCGGGGCACGCACGGTGGGCTACGCCATGCTGGCCGCCCACACCGATGCCGGCATTCCGGCACACCGCGTGCTCAACCGCTTTGGCCAGCTCACCGGCCGGCTGCACTTCGCCACGCCCACGGCCATGCAGGCCGCCCTCGAAGCCGAAGGCCTGCGCGTGGAAGACGACCGGCTGGTCGATTTCGAAAAGCACTACTGGGACCCAAGTACCGAGCTGGGGTAGGCTACCGGCCCGGCCGTTCCAGCGCATCAACCGCCGCTTCGCCTTCGCGCGGCACCATCACCTGCCAGGGCGTGAGGGCGGCCGAAAGCTGAAGGCGAATGTAGGTGGCTTCGGTGGTGCTCGGAGCCAGTAAAATGGCTGGGTTGCCCGGAAAATCCACTACCAGCCGGGCTGGGTGGCCGAAGTAGGGCCACATCAGCTCTAGGTACTCGCCGGGCCGGAGCTGGCCCACTTCGCGGTCGTTGAGCCGGATGCGCTGTGAGCCAGTTGGTCCGCCGGGCGGACGGTATACATAGAGGTAGGCCGTGTCGGCTTGCTGGGGCTGGCCGGGGCGCAGCTGCGGGCCGGCTTGGCCGGTTTGCATGTCGAGCGCATACACCATCGGCTTGGCGCTGCCATCGTCGACCGATGCGGCCATGGCGGCCCCTAACATTCCCCCCATCATCGCGCCCTGTTTAGCCCGCCTCGTGGCCGCTTCCATATCGCGGGGCGCAGCCCCCACAAACGTGAAATAATCGCTCTGGCGGGTGAGCGGCCAGCACATTTTGTTGTAGGCCAGATACGCCCGCTGCCCATCACTCACCCCCCACACCTGTTTGAGGGCAATCCGGTCGCCGCCGGCGGTTTGCAGGTGGGGTTGGGTCGATAGCGTGCCTTCCCAGTGCATGTTACGCATCTGGGTAGTGTCGAAACGAACCTGCGCCGTGGTATCGGGGCGGTTGGCCAGAAACTGCTCGAAGCTGTAATAGACTCCCGCCCGGGGCCGAGCCTGCCGTAAAATGGGCGCGAGTTGGGGGCGCAACGGCACATCGGCGGCCAGCTGGTCGAGGGAGCGGGCCGGCGTAAGTGGCCCGGCCGCCTGGGCGGATAAAGGGATTTGGGCCAGGCAGCTTCGCATGAGCCGGCCCAGATGTGACCCGTGCAGATAAGTAGTTTCGAGAGCCTTTTTGCTGAGGTGGTCGGCCACGCTGCACCGGAAGTGGTAGCCGTCGGCCCGGTGCTCGTACACATCGGCGGCTAGGTCGGCGCGGGCCAGCATGGCCAAGCCACTCATCTCTTCGCTGATGCGCAGCTGCCGGAGGCAGAGCACCACGGCGCGGTCGGTGGGCCGACGGGGCAGGCAAGTCTGTAACCAGGCCGTGAGCTCGGGCACCAGCCCCTGCCGGAACAGCACTGCGACTGTCCGGCCATCCGGGCCCCGGTATACGGTGCCGATGGGCGGTTGTCCGGGTCGGCCATCCACCACGGCTTCGACGAAGATGCTACGTTCAGGCAGGGCAAACGAATGCCGGCTCATGTCGAGGTAGTAAACCTGCGCCTGCACGGGGGCGCTGGTGCGGGCCAGCAGCAGTACCAGCAACAGTTGCCGCCAGGGCAGCCGCCGGAATCGGGGTAGCGAAAAAATTGTCATACAATAGTTGTGGAAACGTCTCAAAAATAGCGAATGGCAATTGTTCTTCCGGCAGGACTCCCGATTTAGCATTGGTTTGGCTGTGAGGTTGCCAGCCCGCTACCATTCTGTATATTTGTTGTCCCCGGACTGTGCCGGGACTATTTAAATAGGTATGAAGCACTTTTTTACTGCTCTTTTGGCCGTCCTGCTGACCCTGCCGGCGGTGGCGCAAAACACCTTTTCCATCCGGGGCCGGATAACGGATAAGGTAACCGGCGAAACCCTGCCCGGCGCGACCGTGCTGGTAACCGGCAATGGCCAGAACACCGGGTCAGGGGCCGACAGCGAAGGCAACTACAAGATTGGCAACCTGCCCCCCGGTACCTACACCGTGCAGGCCACTTTCGTGAGCTACAAGCCTCTGTCGCAAACCGTGAAAATTACGGCCCAGAGTGTGGTGGCGTCGTTTGCCATGGCTTCCGACAATGCCAGCCTGGCCGAAGTGCAGGTAGTGGCCTCGCAGGCCCAGGAGCGTGAAACCCCCGTGGCCTTCTCGGCCGTGAACGAGGTGAAGCTGCGCGAAACGCTCTCGAACCGCGACCTGCCCATGATTCTCAACGAAACGCCCGGCGTGTATGCCACAGCCCAGGGCGGCGGCACCGGCGACTCGCGCATCAGCGTGCGCGGCTTCGACCAGCGCAACGTGGCCGTGATGGTGAACGGCGTGCCCGTGAACGACATGGAAAACGGCCAGGTGTTCTGGAGCAACTGGGACCTGGGCGACGTCACCAAGAGCCTGCAGGTGCAGCGCGGCTTATCGGCCTCGAAAATTG
Source organism: Bacteroidota bacterium (assembly GCA_030853845.1). Classification (GTDB taxonomy): domain Bacteria; phylum Bacteroidota; class Bacteroidia; order Cytophagales; family Hymenobacteraceae; genus Hymenobacter. The sequence goes on from JALYUI010000401.1 coordinate 4,996, forward strand.
CCGTGCCCTCGGTGGGCGGCACCATCAACGTGCTCACCAAGGGGGCCGATGCCAAAAAAGCCGTGCTGGCCCGCGTCGAAACCGGCTCGAACAACTACCAGAAATACTCGCTCATGCTCAGCTCGGGCGAGCTCAAGGGCGACTGGTCGTTCACGGTGTATGGCTCGCGCCGCACCTCGGATGGCTGGGTCGATAAGACCTTCGACGATGCCTGGACCTATTTCGGCACCGTGAGCAAGCGCGCCGGCCGCCACAACCTCTCGCTCACCGGCATGGGCTCGCCCCAGACCCACGGCCAACGCTCTTTTCCGATAACGGTGGGCCTGATTTCTTACGAGAAAGCCCGCGAGCTGGGAGTGCCCGAAAGCCGCCTGCCCGCCTACGGCGATAAAGGCTTCAAGTACAACCCGTACTGGGGTACGCTCGACCGCTACTCGGTGGTGGGTGGCGTAAAGGTGAGCCACGGCACCGAAACGCTGAACGAGCGCACCAACTACTACCACAAGCCCCAGATTAACTTCAACGACCTGTGGCAGGTGAACGACCGGCTGTTTATCTCGACGGTAGCCTATGCCTCGTACGGCACCGGGGGCGGCAGCAGCGGCCTCACCAGCGGCAACTCCACTACCATATTGTCGAACGTGCAAACCGGCCAGACCGACTTCCAGAAAATCTACGACGACAACTACAACAGCGCCACCAATCCCACCCGCGAGGCCAAGCAGTTCCTCATCAACGCCGTGAACAGCCACCGCTGGTACGGCTTTGTGGTGGGCGGCGACTACCTGCTGAACGACAAGCTCACGCTGTCGGCCGGCGTAGATGGGCGTAGCTACACCGGCCTGCACTATCGCGAAATCCGCGACCTGCTAGGGGGCAACTACGCCCTCACGATTGGCAACGCCAACGTGCCGGCAACCACCCGCCTGGGCGTAGGCGACAAAATCGGCTACAACTACGACGGCAAAACCCAGTGGCTGGGCGGCTACACCCAGCTCGAATACAAGACGCCGCTGCTCTCGGCCGTGGTGAGCGGCACGCTCTCGCAGGTGTCGTACAAGCGCATCGACTACTTTCAGAAAGCGTTGCCCGACGGCAGCCCGGTGTCTACCGACTGGACCACCTTTAAGGGCTACAGCGTCAAGGCAGGGGCCAACTATAACCTCACCGAGCACGACAATATTTTCGTGAACGTGGGCTACAACAGCAAGGTGCCGTTTTTTAACCTGCTCTACACCACCTCCGGCCGCAAGTACGACAACGTGAAGCCCGAAGGCATTACGAGCGCCGAAATCGGCTACGGCATCAACTACCCCAGCCTGAAAGTGACGCTGAACGCCTACTACACCCTGTGGGCCAACAAAACCACTACCTCGTTTTCGCGCGCTACCGGCGATGCCATCTACAGCAACGTGCGCAACGTGAATGCCCGCCACATGGGCGTGGAGCTGAGCGTGGCCCAGGAAATCAGCCGCCGCCTCCAGCTGAATTCGGCTATCTCGCTCGGCGACTGGCGCTGGACCGGCAAGGGCCTGCTCAACCAGACCTTCGAAGACGGCTCGCCTGCCACCGGCATTATCGACCAGCCCGTGTATCTCAATGGCGTGCATGTGGGTGATGCCGCCCAGAACCAGTTCCAGATTGGTCTGCGCTACGAGCCCTTCCGGGGGGCTTACATCCGCCCCTCCTTCCTACTGTTCACCAAGTACTACGCCAGCTTCAACCCCGAGAGCATTCTCGACCCATCCACCAGCACCGACTCGTACCGCCTGCCCACCTCGCGCAACGTCGATATCCACTTCGGCTACGATTTCAAGCCGCTGTTCAAGAACGGCACGCGCTTCGGCCTGAAAGCATCCGTGCTGAACGTACTCAACGAGTTCTACTTCACCGACGTGTCGAACCGTGCCAGCAGCAACGCCGGCAGCCTCGACCAGCTCCAGGCCTTCTTCAACCGGGGCCGCACGTTCACAGCCGGCCTGTCCATCACGCTGTAAGGGAGGGCAAAGGAGAAGAAAAGAACGTCATGCTGAACGCAGTGAAGCCTCTCTGCCGCTATAGTAATTTGATTTACTACTGCGGTAGAGAGGCTTCACTG
>JALYUI010000408.1 GCA_030853845.1 Bacteroidota bacterium
AAGTAGCGCAGGCTCTGGCCCGGCTCGCGGGTTTCGTTGGTACCGATGAGCAGGTCGACGTAGCCGTCGCCGTCCACGTCGGTGAAGCAGGGCATGTCGCCTTTCGAGTAGGGCAGAATGCCGGTGCCGGTAGCGCCCTGGGGTTTCAGAAACACGGCGTTGGCGGCGCTAAAAGCCGCCGGCTGCCCGGCGGCGGCCAGGGCGCAGTGCGATTCCAGGCCGAGGCCGAGGCGCGACTCTTCGTACTGGCTGGTGCGGGAGTTGTAGAGTAAATCGGTGCGCTCGCTAAACATGCTGCCCTGAGCGCGGTAGTCGGAAAACAGGCGCAGCAGGCCCGAATCGTCCACGGTCATCAGGTCGGGGCGGCCGTCGCCGTCGAAGTCGGCCACGGTGGGGCTCAGGTTGCGAGGGGCGTTGCCGTTGGCATCGCGCAGGTGGCCGTAGTCGTTGTTCATCAGCACGAAGGCGCTATCGAGGGGGCCGCGGGCGCGGTTGCGGAAGTAGCGCAGGCTCTGGCCCGGCTCGCGGGTTTCGTTGGTGCCGATGAGCAGGTCGACGTAGCCGTCGCCGTCCACGTCGGTGAAGCAGGGCATGTCGCCTTTCGAGTAGGGCAGAATGCCGGTGCCGGTGGCGCCCTGGGCCTTCAAAAACACGGCGTTGCCTAAGCTGAAAATAGCCGGCTGCCCGGCAGCGGCCGTGTTCAGGATGTAGTAAATCAGGTTGGTGCCCCGGTCCCAGGTGCTGTAGGCGAGGTCGATGGCTCCGTCGCGGTTCAGGTCGACGAGCACGGGCTTGAGGGCCAGCAGGTTTTGGGTGGAGAGGCCCAGGTAGTCGCTGCTAATCAGCTTGAAGACCGGATGGGTAGCCGTGCCCACGTTGCGGTAGTAGGCCAGGGCGGCACGGTAGCTGCTGCCCACGCGGTCGGCGTAGCTGCCCACCAGCATATCGGGCCGGCCGTCGCCGTCGAGGTCACCGAAGGTGGGCGCGGCCCCTTCGCCCACGTCAATCATGTCGCTTTGCAGAAAGGCGTTGGCGCTGAGTGAGTAGGCGGGTGCGCCGCTGGCGGCCGAGTTGGTGAAAAGCTGAATCTGGTGGCTCATGCCCACCAGGTCGGCCAGGTTGTTCACCATATTAGGGGCCACCACTAGGTCGGGGCGGCCGTCGAAGTTGGCATCGAAAGCGTAGCCCACTGGAAACACCGGCACCCGCACCGGCGCGGCCGCCGACGGAAAGCTGGCGCTGATGCCCGCCTGCGTGAGCACCGGCGCGGCTGTGGTACCCTGGTTGAGCAGCCGCACCAGCTCGGGGCAGTTGTCGCGGCCGTCGAGCAGGTCCATATCGCCGTCGCCGTCAAGGTCGACCAGCAGCAGGCCGTGGCCGCCGGTGTGCAGCGGCTTGCTGGCCGTGAAGCAGCTTTGCCCGTTGAACATGTAGCCCGCGCAGTTGCTGCACGCCTGAATGCCGCCCCAGTTGCCCGTGGCCAAATCAAAGTTGAGGGCGCTGCCGCAGGTGCCGGGGCTGTTGTTGAGATACAGCTCGATGTACGACGAGCTGATGAAGTCGTACGACATGATATCGAGCTTACCGTCGCCGTTCACGTCCTGAATAGCGGGCAGGTTGTAGCCGCCAATGGTAAGGTTTGAGGTGCCGGTGAAGCTGCCGGTGAAGCGAATCTGGTTGGTGGTGAGCTGGAAACTGACCTGCCCGCCGGCCAGCACGTTGCGAAACACCCGGATGTCGCCCCCGGTGGTGTAGGTGAACAGGTCGGGGCGGCCGTCGCAGTCGTAGTCGCGCAGCAGCGCCCAGCCGGTAAGGTCGCTGGGAAACAGGCTTTCGTACTGCGGGGCGTACTGCCAGCGGCGGCCGTTGGGGGCAGCGGGGGCGGCCACGCTCAGAAACGTGTAGCAGCGGCTGCTTTCGTGGTCGAAGGCAAACAGGTCGGCCTGGCCGTCGCTGTTCAGGTCGATGGTGCTGAACTGGGGGGTGTTCAGGCCGCCCATCCAGGCGTTGCGCAGAGTGTCGGTACCCTGCACCACCGCGCCGGCGGCCCGGTATTCAAACCCAAACCCGCTGCCTGACTGGGCCTGGGCAACCCCGGCAAATGCCAGCAAAGCCAGCAAAGCCAGCAAAGCCAGCAGGAAGGTAAACGAGCGAATCATACGGAAAGACCTTAGATGAAGGAGAAGCGTGGCGGCGGGAACAAAAATCACGCCCACCTTTGCAGCAAATTACACCGTTTCGCTGATTTCTGACTGCTGATTAATAATCCTGGCAATCAACAAGAACGTTATGCTTCGACAAGCGGACACCAGATGAAGCATGACGCGCGGGCGAATTCCAAACCAGCAACCAGCAACTAGAAACCAGCAACTCCCCTTCCTCATGCCCTCGTCGCTTTACACCCAGTACCTGGCCGCCGGCGGCCAGGTCAGTACCGATTCGCGCCAGGCTCAGCCGGGCACCTTGTTTTTCGCCCTCAACGGCCCCAGCTTCCGGGGTGCGGCCTTCGCCGGGCAGGCGCTGGAGAAAGGTGCCCGCCACGCCGTGGTGGACGATGCAGCCCTGGCTGCCGCCGACCCGCTGCGCTTCAGCTACGCGGCCGACCCGTTGGCGGCTTTGCAGCTGCTGGCCCGCGAGCACCGTCGGCGCTTTCGCATTCCGGTGCTGGCCATCACCGGCTCGAACGGCAAAACCACCACCAAGGAGTTGCTCACGGCCGTGCTGGCGCGGCGCTACCGGGTGCTGGCCACGATAGGCAACCTCAACAACCACATTGGCGTGCCGCTCACGCTGCTGCGCCTGCGCGAGGGCGAGCACAACTTTGCCGTGATTGAGATGGGGGCTAACCACCGGGGCGAAATCGCGGCTTACTGCCAGTGGGCCGAGCCTACGCACGGCCTCATCACCAATATCGGCAAGGCCCACCTCGAAGGCTTTGGCGGAGCCGAGGGCGTGGCGCTGGGCAAGGGCGAACTGTTCGACTACCTCACCCGCACCGGCGGCACGGCCTTCGTGAACACCCTCGACCCGCGCTTGCCCTCGCTGGCCGCCCAAGTACCCGTTACGGTGAGCTATCCGCGCCTGATGGATACCTACCCCGCCACCCTGCTCGCGGCCGACCCCGCCGTGGCCCTGCGCCTGGGCGACCAGACCGAAATCGCGGCCCAGCTCACCGGCGACTACAACTTCCCCAACCTGGCCGCCGCCGCCGCCGTGGGCCAGTATTTTGAAGTGCCTACTGCCGACATAGCTGCCGCCCTGGCCGGCTACAACCCCCAGAACAACCGCTCGCAGCTGCTGCGCACACCGGCCGGCAACGAGCTGGTGCTCGACGCCTACAACGCCAACCCCAGCAGCATGGCCGCCGCCCTGCGCAGCTTTGCCGCCCGCCCCACGGCCTCCGGCCAGGCCCAGCTGGTGCTGCTGGGCGACATGTTTGAACTGGGTCCCGAAAGCGCCCGCGAGCACGCCGCCCTGGGCCGGCTGCTGGCGGAGCTGCCGCTGCCGCAGGTGCTGCTTATCGGTCCCGAAATGGCCGGGGCAGCCGCTCTGGTCCCCAATGCCCGCCACTTCGCCACCAAAGCCGACGCGGCCGACTGGCTGCGTGCCAACCCCGTGCGCGGCCAGCAGGTGCTGGTGAAGGGGAGCCGGGGCATGGCCCTGGAAACGCTGGTGGAACTGCTGTGATTTCAGTTAACAGTTATCAATTAACAGTGAACAGCCGTTCTACCAGGCTCACATGGCCCACTAGAACGGCTGTTCACTGTTAATTGATAACTGTTCACTGATTACTGACTAAAACGGCGACTCGAAGCCGCGAAAGGCGGGCAGCTCATTGTCTTTGCCCGATACTAGGGGCTGCACCTCGGTGCCCCAGTCGATGCCGAGGTCGGCATCATCCCAGCGCAGGCCGCCTTCGGTGGCGGGGGCGTAGTAGTCGGAGCATTTGTAGAGGAAAACCGTGTTTTCTTCCAGAGCCATGAAGCCGTGGGCGAAGCCTTCGGGGATGTAGAGCAGGTTGGCACGGGCGGCCGTAAGCTCCACCAAATGATACCGGCCATAGGTAGGCGATGCCGACCGCAGGTCCACAGTTACGTCGAGGGCCCGGCCCTGGCCTACGCGCACGAGCTTGGCCTGGGCATGGGGCGGCCGCTGGAAGTGCAAGCCGCGCAGTACCCCCTTTTTCGAATTCGACTGGTTGTCCTGCACCCAGTGCGCAGCGGCCCCGGCCTGGGACATAATGTGGGCGCTGAATGTTTCGAAGAAAAGGCCCCGGTCATCGGCAAATACACGGGGAACAAACTCAATCAGGCCTGCAATGGGGAATTTCTTTACTTCCATTGGGGCAAAGGTAGAAGGTTGGGGAGGTTGGGTCGATGGAGTTGGCATAGAAAAGAACGGTCATGCTGAGCGCAGTGAAGCATCTCTACCGCAATAGTACATGATTACTACTGCGGTAGAGATGCTTCACTG
>JALYUI010000409.1 GCA_030853845.1 Bacteroidota bacterium
CAGTGAAGCATCGCTACCGCAATAGTAATTCTGATTACTGCTGCGGTAGCGATGCTTCACTGCGTTCAGCATGAGGTTCTTTTTTTCGCAACCTATTCCCGTCTCCGCCTACCTTCCCCGTATGAAACTCGCTACCCTGCTCCTGCTGGCCCCTTTTGCCGCCCTCGCCCAGGCTCCCAAGCCCGCCCCGCTCCTGCCGCCCGCCGACCCGGCCATCCAGAAGCTGGTGGATGAGATTTCGGCCAAGAACCTCGAAGCCGACATCCGCAAGCTGGTTTCCTTCGGCACACGCCACACCCTGAGCGATACCCAGAGTCCCACCCGCGGCATCGGCGCAGCCCGCAACTGGGTGCGCGACGAGTTCCTGAAGTACAGCAAAGCCGGCGGTGGGAGAATGACCGTCGAGATGGACACCTTCACCATCAAGCCCGACGGCCGTCGCATCAACAAGCCCGTGCTGATGGCCAACGTGCTGGCCACCCTACCCGGCACCGACCCGACGGACACCCGCATTATTCTGGTGAGCGGCCATATCGATTCCCGCGTTTCGGACGTGATGAATGCCACCGCCGACGCCCCCGGGGCCAACGACGACGGCTCGGGTACCGTGCTGGTGATGGAGCTGGCCCGCGTGCTGGCCGGCCAAAAGTTTCCGTGCACGCTCAAGTTCGTGGCCGTGCAGGGCGAAGAGCAGGGTCTCTACGGTTCCAGCCACCTGGCCGAACGGGCCAAAAAAGAAGGCTGGAACCTGATTGCGATGCTGAACAACGACATCGTGGGCAACTCCCACGGCTTCGACCCGGTCATCAACGATGCCACGCAGGTGCGGGTGTTCAGCGAGGGCGTGCCGGCCAACGAGACGCCCGAGCAAGCCAAAGTGCGTCGCCAGCTCAGCGCCGAGAACGACTCGCCCAGCCGCCTGCTGGCCCGCTACATCGGCCGCACTGCGCAGCTCTACGGCCACGGCCACAAAGCAACGCTGGAGTACCGCCCCGACCGGTTCCTGCGCGGCGGCGACCATACGCCCTTCAACCAGCAGGGCTTCGCCGCCGTCCGCTTCACCGAAATGAACGAGGACTACACCCACCAGCACCAGGACCTGCGCACCGAAAAAGGCCGCCCCTACGGCGACGTAGCCGAGGGCGTGGACTTCGCCTACCTGCGCCGCAATGCCGGCATCAACCTGGCCACGATGGCGGCGCTGGCCCTGGCCCCCGCCGCGCCGGCTAAAGTCGAAGTGCTTACCGCCGAGCTCACCAATCGCACCCAGCTGCGCTGGCAGGCCCCCGCTACCGGCCCTAAACCCGCCGGCTACGTGGTACTGGTGCGCGAAACCAGCGCCCCCCAGTGGCAGCAGCGCATCCCCGTGGCCGATACTAAAGCCGACTTCAACATCAGCAAGGACAACTTCATTTTCGGCGTGGTGAGCGTGGATGCCGCCGGGCACGAGAGCGTGGCCGTGCTGCCGGTGGTGGGCCGGTAATCAGTCAGCATATGCGCGTTATTGTCGCGGCCGTGCAAGCGGCTCCTGTTTATCTGAACCTCGCGGCCTCGTTGGCCAAGGCCGAAACGCTCATCGGCCAGGCCGCAGCCCAGGGGGCGCAGCTGGTGGTGTTTCCCGAAACGTGGCTGCCCGGCTACCCGGCCTGGCTCGACTGCTGTCGCGACGTCAACCTCTGGGACTCGGCCCCGGTGAAACAGGTGTACCGCCGCCTGGCAGAAAACAGCGTGGTGGTGCCCGGTCCCGTGACCGAGGCACTGGCCGCCGCCGCCCGCGCCCACGGCGTGGTGCTCAACATGAGCGTGCACGAGCGGGTGCTGGCCGGGCCGGGCCGGGGCACGCTCTACAACAGCATGCTCACCTTTGGCCCCGACGGCACGCTGCTGCATCACCACCGCAAGCTCATGCCCACCTACACCGAGCGGCTTATCTGGGGCCAGGGCGACGGGCGCAGCCTGCACGCCGTGGACACGCCCGCCGGGCGCGTAGGCGGCCTCATCTGTTGGGAGCACTGGATGCCGCAGGCCCGCCACGTGCTGCACACCTCCGGCGAAGACATTCACGTGGCCGCCTGGCCCCAGGTGAAGGAAATGAACCTGGTGGCCAGCCGCCACTACGCCTTTGAGGGCCGCTGCTTCGTGGTGGCCTGCGGGGCCATCATGCACGCCCGCGACCTGCCCGCCGAGCTGGAGCCGGCCGGCGAGCTGCGCGACAACCCCGACGCGCTGGTGCTCAACGGCGGCAGCGTCATCATCGGACCCGATGGAGCCATCCTGGCCGGCCCCGTGTACGACGTAGAAACCATCCTGACCGCCGAAATCGACCTGGCCCGCATTCCCGAAGAGCAAATGGTACTCGACGTAACCGGCCACTACGCCCGGCCGGACGTATTCGGGTCCACGGGGCCACTTTCATTTTGAGCCGTTTTTTTCGCGTATGATGCCTGCTCTTCCTCTTTCGCCCCCCGCTATGCCGGCAGTGCTCATCATCGGGGCCGGGCTGGCCGGTCTCACGGCGGCGCGGGTGCTGCTGGCCGCCGGCGTGCCCGTGCGGCTTCTGGAAGCCCGCGACCGGGTTGGGGGGCGCACCTGGGCCATTCCGGCTTTGCCGGACAGCGGCGAAGCCGGCCTGTTGGACCTGGGCGCTACCTGGGGCTGGAACCACCACCCGCACCTAATGCAGCTGCTCGACGAGCTGGGCATCCGGCCATTTGGGCAGCCCAGCACCGGGGCCACGGCCTACCAGACGCCAGATGGAGTGCACCGGCTGCCGCATCCTTCCGGCTCGGCCGGATACCTGCGCTTTGCGGGCGGCGCGGCGGTACTGGCCCGCACCCTGGCCAACCAGCTGCCGGCGGCTAGCCTGGAGCTGAATACGCGCGTAACGCAGCTCCGCCAGCTGCCCAACGGCCTAGGCATCGAGGTTAGGGCCGTGCAGGGCCACAGTGCCCGAACCTACGCGGCTGCGGCCGTGGTGCTGGCGCTACCGCCGCGGCTGGTGGCCCACAGCCTGGCTTTCGAGCCCGCGCTGCCCACGGCCCTGCTTGCCACGCTGCGCGAAGTGCCCACCTGGATGAGCCACGCCATGAAAAGCGTGGTGGTGTACGCCGAGCCGTTCTGGCGGGCTTCGGGCTGGTCGGGCTTTGCCGTGAGCCAGCTAGGGCCGCTGACGGAAATCCACGATGCCTCGCCCATTGGAAATTCACCCGGTGTGCTATTCGGGTTCTTCGCCGGGCCGCACCCGCTGCGCACTGCTCCCCTGTCGACGCGGCGGGCGGCGGTGCTGGCCCAGCTCCAGCAGCTGTTCGGCGAGTTGGCCGGCAACCCGCTGGCCTACCACGAGTGGGATTGGGCGCAGGACCCGCTCACGAGCGCACCGGGCGATGAGCAGCCGCCCTCGTCGGTCCCCCTGCACGGCCCCGCGCTGCTGCGGCAGCCCGCCTGGGCGGGTACGCTCCACTGGGCCGGGGCCGAAACATCCGCCAGCGAATGGGGCCGACTTGACGGAGCCGTGGAATCGGGCCGCCATGCTGCCGCGCAGGTGCTGCGGCAGCTGGCCGGCGTGGCGTAGTTTTGCTTGAAGCGGGTGGGGCGGACGTAAAGTAGGTGACAGCTGGTCGCTGTAAACATATTTTCCTTGCGATTCCCGTCTGGATTTAGTTAATAGACATGTTCCCAAATAGTATTTTTGGGAATGCTTGACGTGAATACGATAACTGACGACCGGCAAATGCGCGCCCTCACCGGGCTGGATATGGCTGCCTTTTGCGACTTGGTCGAGCCGTTTGCAGC
>JALYUI010000420.1 GCA_030853845.1 Bacteroidota bacterium
CCCCGCTTCTACCGGAGTCAGAAATTCCTCCAGGTCGTCCACCATGTCGCCGCTGTACTCGCCGCTCAGCTGCGGGTCGAAGCCGGCTACGCGCATTTTGCCCTGGCCGAGCAGCGGCAGAATCGCCTGAAACTCCTGCGTTCCCGTCCAGACGGGAAACACGCTGTTGCCAATGGCTTCCTGCGCCGGCCTCCCCGCCTCCAGCGCCTGCTGGGCCTTGTGCAGGTCGTAGAACCCACTCTCGAACGCTACCGTGGTAAAACCCAGCCGCTCGTGCTGGTAGCGTATCAGCCGGATTTTGGCCTCAAATACGTTGCCCTCGCCGTGGCTGGGCTCGCCCAGCATCACCACCCGCGCCGGGCCAATTTCCGCTTTTAGAAATTCCAAATCCCGAAAGTCAGTGTCGGTCGGGTTGATGCTGCGCACGACGTGAACGGGCAGCGGAGCGGGGGCTTGGGCCTGGGCCGCCGAAGTAAGCAGGCCGGCCGCGAGTAGCGTGGCGGCCGTTTTCAAACTGGAAAACATCAGCAGAAAAATAAGGTGGGAAAGCCGCATCGGGCGGCCGGAACGGGCAGCAAGTTAGCCCGCTGCCGGCGAAGCAAAAGGTGCTGGCCGGAACTGCTGCTACAAAAAAAGCCCCGAACCAGGCTGGTTCGGGGCTTTTTTGATGGCTTGGGTAGCTGGTAGCGCTTATTGGGCTTCGAGCATCAGGGCCGAGCCGTCGGCCGACTTCAGGGTGAGCTTGCTGTCGGTGAGGGTTTCCACGGCGAAGGTGTTGCTGGTAGTCGAGCCATCGGGGGTCATAGTGATGGTTTTGCCGGCCTGGTCGAAGGTGTATTTGCCGTTTACGGCGCCGGTGGCCCCGGTCATGTTGTAGGTGCCGTTGGCGAAAATGCGCAGCTCTTCCTGCTTGGCAGCGTCGCTCTGGGCCATTTTATCGCCGGTGGCGTTGGTTTCCTTGGCGGTTTTCCACACCTTGCTGTCGGTGCCGTACAGCATGTTCACGCCTTCAACCTTGCCTTTGTCGTTGTTGCACGCGGCGGTGAACAGCGACATGAGCAACAGCAGGCTGGCGAAGTAGCGGAGCGAGAAAAGGGACTGGATTTTCATGAGCACTGAGGGAATGGTGAAAAAATAGAGGCGGCGGGCGCAAAATGCGCACTCGTCGTCGGCTTACGGTGGGGCCGCAAAAGGGTTGGCCGTGTAACCCCACCACGATGCCCGCGTATAGCAGCCCGGCCGGCCCGCCAACTGGTGTTGCCAGCGAAATCAATCTCTTCAATTAACTTTGTAAAAACCATGGGACTCTTTGATTTCATCAGCGACAAAGGCGAGCAGAAACCCGTAGACCCCGCGGCCAAACCAGCCGCCGGTGGCACAGATTTCTTCGGAAATGCCAAACCAGAAACTTCCGGCGACACTTATACTGTTGTAAGCGGAGATTCTCTCTCAAAAATTGCCAAACACCACTACGGCGACGCCGCCAAGTGGCACCAGATATACGACGCCAATAAGGCGCTCATCGGCACCAACCCTGACCTGATTGAAATCGGCCAGGTGTTGACCCTACCTAGTCTCTAGGTACTTTTTTGCAGAAAAAAGGTGAGAAAAGCCACTCTGTTTCAGGGTGGCTTTTTTGCGTTTGGCGGGGCCGGTCAGGAAGATGATACCAGGAACGTCATGCAGCGCGCAGCGCAGCATCTCGCAGGCTACCACTGCTCCTGATAATTGCGTTATTATCTGCTATTACGCACACGTTTGTTTAACTGATATTACGCACCGAGGTTGCTGGCGCGTAATATCCGTGTTTAAGACGCCGGCAGGGCAGTAACGCGACCTTTGTCGTTCGCATCCTCGCGCCATTAGTATGGCTTTGACGGCGCGGGGGACGCAAATTACAAGTCGCTACTGACAGTCGCGTAACAGCAGTTGCTATTGCACGCGAGATGCTGCGCTCTGCATGACGTGCTTTTGGCGCGCTACAGGGACGTTCCGACAGCCCAGCGAAAAAATATTTTCGCTCCAACGCTTGCTCATTCCAAAAATCCTGTTCTACCTTTGCCCTTACCAATCCCGGTACTCCCCGCTAACGGCGGGCAGTTTTCAAGTTTTATACAGAAGTGGCGAGAGACTAGGCTCCGTGACCCACTGGCAACCTTCGCAAAACGAAAGGTGCCAATTCCTACCCATTCCGGCTCCGGCCCGGTGGGGCAGATGAATCGAGTGCCATGGAAAATTCCTCACATCCTGCTTTTTTTATCCCGACTGCTTCGGCTGCTTTGCGCGCCGCAGGGTCGGGTTTCTTTATTTCGGCCGATGGCGGCCGGAATGTAGCATCGCGCCCGGCGCGAATGCGAAAGTGTTGTTGCCGCCCGTGTTGTTGCTAGCCTGATTCCGGCTCAGAACCCCTCCCCAACTCTTCTGGATTTTTTTGGTGGCCCCGTGGGTCTGCCGCGCGCTCCTGCCGGGCTTTGCGGTGGGTTCGGGCCACACCGGCAGCACGGGCCATTTCGGGGAGCTTTGGCGCTTAAAAGGGCTTTTTCAGGCCCGTAGTGCATTTTTTTCATCTGTCATTTCGGTTTTTCACTACATCAAACATCCCCGTATCATGTCCGTTCAGCCCCAGCACTTCGAAACCCTCCAGCTCCACGCCGGCCAGCAGCCCGACCCCACCACCGGGGCCCGCGCCGTGCCGCTGTTCCAAACCACCAGCTACGTGTTCAAGAGCGCCGAGCACGGGGCCAACCTGTTTGCCCTGAAGGAATTCGGCAACATCTACACCCGTTTGATGAACCCTACCACCGACGTGTTCGAGCAGCGCGTGGCGGCCCTGGAGGGCGGCGTGGCGGCTCTGGCCACCGGCTCGGGCCAGGCGGCCCAGTTCATTGCCCTCAACAACATTCTGCAGGCCGGCGACAACTTCGTGAGCACGGCCTACCTGTACGGGGGCACCTACAACCAGTTTAAGGTGGCCTTCAAGCGTTTGGGCATCGAGGCTCGCTTTGCCGATGGCGACAACCCGGCCTCGTTCGAGGAGCACATTGATGAGAAGACCAAGGCGATTTACCTCGAAACCATTGGTAACCCCAGCTTCAGCGTTCCCGATTTTGAGGCCATCGCGGCCATCGCCAAAAAGCACGATTTACCACTGATTGTGGACAACACCTTTGGCGCGGGTGGCTACCTGTTCCGGCCGCTGGAGCACGGCGCGCACATCGTGGTGGAGTCGGCTACAAAGTGGATTGGCGGCCACGGTACCAGCGTGGGCGGCGTGATTGTGGACGGCGGCACCTACGACTTCGGCAACGGCAAATTCCCGCAGTTCACCGAGCCCAGCGAGGGCTACCACGGGCTGGTGTTCAACGATGTATTCGGCAAGGGCGGGCCGTTTGGCAACATTGCCTTCATCATCCGGGCGCGGGTGGAAGGGCTGCGCGACTTCGGCCCGGCCATCAGCCCATTCAACTCCTGGCAACTGCTCATCGGCCTCGAAACCCTGAGCCTGCGCGTGGAGCGCACCGTAGAAAACACCCTGAAAATTGCCACCTGGCTGGAGCAGCACCCGCAGGTGGAAAGCGTGAACTACCCCGGCCTGGCCAGCAGCCCCTACCATGCCATCGCTACCAAGTACCTGAAGCGCGGCTACGGCGGCGTGCTCTCGTTCCGGGTAAAGGGCACCAAGGAAACGGCCACCCAGTTCATCGACAGCCTGAAGCTCATCAGCCACCTGGCCAACGTGGGCGACGCCAAGACGCTCATCATCCAGCCCTCGGCCACCACCCACCAGCAGCTGAGCGAGGAGGAGCAGCTGGCGGCAGGCGTCACACCGACCTCGCTGCGCCTGTCGGTGGGCATCGAGCATTTCGACGACATCAAGGCTGATTTGCAGGCGGCCTTCGATGCCATCGGCAACACGGCTAGCCAGCCGACCGAAGGCGAGGAAGTGGGCGAGCCCGAGCTGGAGCACGCCCAGCCGCTGGAAGTATAATCGTTAACGGTTAAGATTTAGTGATAAATGATTGGTGATGAATGGTGAATAACCAGTGGGACAGGCTATTTATTAACCACTCAGCACTAACCACTAATCACGAACCATTGAAAAACGCTGCTTCAGAGCCAGTGTGCCGGCCCGGCCGCTCTTCCGTGCTGGAAGATGGGGGTGAGATACCAAGGACCGGGACGGTGCATTGGCCCTGAAGCAACACTATTTATTTGTCCGATGCCCGACCACCTGTTTCAATTGCCCGACCTGACGCTGGAAAGCGGCGAAACCCTGGCCGGGGCGCACGTGGCCTATCAGACCTGGGGCCAGCTGAACGAAGACCGCGACAACGTGGTGTGGGTGTGCCATGCCCTCACGGCCAACGCCGACGTGCTGGCCTGGTGGCCGGGCCTGGTGGGGCCGGGCTGCTACTACGACCCGGCCGAGTGGTTTATCGTGTGCGCCAACGTGCTGGGCTCGTGCTACGGCAGCACGGGGCCGCTCGATGCCGACCCGGCTACCGGCCAGGCGCGCTTCCAGCACTTCCCGCTGCTCAGCATCCGCGACCTGGTGGCGGCCCACGAGGCCCTGCGCGAGGAGCTGGGAATTGCGGACATCAACACGCTGATTGGGGGCTCGCTGGGCGGGCAGCAGGCGCTGGAGTGGGCTGTGCAGCGCCCCGATTTGTTCGACCACCTGGTGGTGATTGCCACCAACGCCCGGCACTCGGCCTGGGGCATTGCCTTCAACGAGGCGCAGCGGCTGGCCATTGAGGCCGACCCGAGCTACGCCATCGGCCAGCCCGGTGGGGGCGACGACGGCCTGCGCGCCGCCCGCGCCGTGGCCCTGCTCAGCTACCGCAGCTACGCGGCCTACGCCGAAACCCAGACCGACCCCACCGACGACGAGCTGCGGCGCGAGCACCGCGCCAGCACCTACCAGCGCTACCAGGGCGACAAGCTCGTGGCCCGCTTCGACGCCTACAGCTACGTGGCCTTGAGCCGCAGCATGGACTCGCACAACCTGGGCCGCCACCGCGGCGGGGTGCCGGCGGCCCTGGCCCGCATCGGGGCGCGCACGCTGGTGCTGGGCATTACCTCCGACGTGCTGTTTCCGCTGAGTGAGCAGCGCGAGCTGGCCGCCCACATTCCGGGAGCCATGTACGCCGAGCTGGACTCGCGCTACGGACACGATGGTTTTCTGCTGGAAACGGCCGCCATCACGCACTTCCTGGAGCGGTTCTACGCGCCCACGTTCGTGCATTAACGGATTTATATAAACGTCATCCTGAAAGAACGTCATGCTGTTTTTCAATAAAAGACCCAAATGACATCTGACCAACAACCTCTGCGCATCGGCCTGCTGGGCTTCGGCTGCGTGGGGCAGGGCTTCTACGACATCCTGCAACAGCAGCCCGGCCTGGGGCTGGTCATTGCCCGCATTGCGGTGAAAAGCCCCACTAAGCCCCGCACCCTGCCCGCCGGGCGCTTCACCTACCTTGCCGATGAGCTGCTGGCCGATACCACCCTCGACGTGCTGGTGGAAGTCATCGACGATGCGGCCGAGGCCTTCCGGCTGGTGAGCGCGGCCCTGCGCCAGGGCCGGCGCGTGGTGACGGCCAACAAGGCCATGCTGGCCCGCCACCTGCCCGAGCTGGTGCGCCTGGAGCAGGAGCACGGCGGCACGCTGCTGTACGAGGCGGCCGTGTGCGGCAGCATTCCCCTGCTTCGCACGCTCGACAGCTACTTCAGCCACGAGCCGCTGCGGGCAGTGAGCGGCATCTTCAACGGCTCGTCCAACTATGTGCTCACGCGCATGAGTGAGGAGGGCTCCGACTACGCGGTGGCGCTGGCCGAGGCCCAGGCGCTGGGCTTCGCCGAAACCGACCCGGGGCTGGACATGGGCGCGTTCGACCCGCGCTCGAAGGCCGTGATTGTGGCCGCGCACGCCTACGGCGTTTTCCTGGAAGCCGACGAGGTGCTGAACCTGGGCATCGAAGGAATCGGGGCGGCGGATATCGCTTTCGCGGCGGCCGGGGGGCAGAAAATTAAGGTAGTAGCGACCGTGGAGCGCCTGCCCGACGGGCGCGTAGCGGCCCTGGTAACGCCGCAGCTGCTGGGGCCGGAGTCGCCGCTGTTCACCGTCGAGCACGAGTTCAACGGCGTCATAATCGAGGGCGAATATGCCGGGCCGCAGTTTCTGCGCGGGCGCGGCGCGGGCGGCCACCCCACCGGCTCGGCGGTGCTGGCCGATGTGCTGGCCCTGCGCCGGGGCTACCGCTATGGCTACGCCCGCAGCGCCAGCGCCCCGCCGGCCGCCCCGGCCCCGGGCCTGACCCTGGACGTGTACCTGCACCACCCCGATGAGGGCGTGCTACGCGAAGTGCTGGCCTGGCTGGAGCTGCCCGCCACCGCCCTGCACGACGGCTATGCCACCGGCCTGGTGCCGCTGGCCCAGCTGCTGGCCTGGCGCACTGAGCTGCGGGCCAACGGCGTGTTTGTGGCCCGGCGGGGCGAGGTGCGGGCGTTCACCTCACCCCCTGCCCCCCTCTCCCGTGGAGAGGGGGCACCGGACATGCTCCTGGCGAATTTCGCTGAATTGTAAGCGCCGGGCGGTGCTGCCACTTATGTCGCGGGCACTAATTCGCGCAGAGCCGGTGCCCCCTCTCCCCGGGAGAGGGGGGCAGGGGGTGAGGTGAACGCCCACCCCCGTTATTTGCGGCCCAATCACGCCCTTGCTTATGTCCGTTCAGTTCCCCGCCCCCTTGCAGGCCGGCCAGCGCGTGGCGCTGGTGAGCCCGGCCCGGAAAATATCCGCTGCCGAGTTGGCCCCGGCCATTGCCACCCTCGAAAGCTGGGGCCTCGACGTGGTGCTGGGCGATAGCATTGCCGGCGACTACCACCAGTTTGCCGGCGACGACACCTTGCGCCGCCGCGACTTCCAGCAGCAGCTCGACGACCCGGGCATCCGCGCCATTCTGTGCGCCCGGGGCGGCTACGGCACCGCCCGCATCGTGGACGGGCTCGACTGGACCCGCTTTGCCGCCGCGCCCAAGTGGGTGGCGGGCTTTTCCGACGTGACGGTGCTCAACTGCCACCTGCTGGCCCGGGGCTTTGCCAGCCTGCACAGCACCATGCCGGTACTGTTTCAGCAGGCGGGAGGCGAGCTGGCCCTCGAAACGCTGCGGCAGGCGCTGTTTGGCGAGGCCCGCGCCCCCCTCACGGCTCCGCCCCACCCCCTCAACCGGCCCGGCACCGCTACCGGCGAGCTGGTGGGCGGCAACCTGAGCCTGTTACACACCCTCACCGGCACGGCCTCGCAAGTGGCCTTTGCCGGGCGCATCCTGTTTCTGGAAGACCTCGACGAGTACCTCTACCACATCGACCGGATGCTGCTGCACCTGCACCGTAGCGGGCAGCTGGCCGGGGTGGCCGGGCTGGTGGTGGGCCAGTTCTCGCAGATGCGCGACAACACCGTGCCCTTCGGCTCGTCGGCCCTGGAAATCATCGACCACTACGCCCGGCTATATGACTTCCCGGTGGGCTACGGCTTTGCCGTGGGCCACGAGGCCGACAACCGGGCACTGGTGGTGGGGCAAACGGCTACGCTGACGGTGGATGCGGCGGGAAGCCGGCTGACGCTGGGGGTATAGGAGTCCTCCCCGCCGCCGACACCACCGCCCCCAATGCGGCCCCCGATGCCGCTGTGGCCGCCCGGTATGGGGTGGCCCTGCCGGGGGCGCGTAGCCCGAATGGCCGCCCACCCTGCTCCGCAAAAGCCTGAACACCGCGCCCGTTAAGCGGTATATTTACGAAATCCGCTTTGCCTTGCCCGAACCCGCTATGCCCGTTTTCTTCCGCTTTTCTGGCCGGCTCCTGGTGGCCGTGGCCCTCTTGGCGGCCAGCAGTGCCTGCTCCAAAACAGAAGCAGCATACCCGCCGCCCACCACGGGCGGCATCGAGGGCGCCTTCGAGCCCGCCGACGCCCTGACGGCCGTAACGGCGACCAGGGCCGGCAGCAGTCCCGTGGTGGTTACGCCCGGCGCCGGCGGCACCTACTCTTTCTCCGGCCTGGTGCCCGGCTCCTATGACCTCACCTACACCCCCGCCCAGGGCTACCGGGTGCCGCCCGCCCGCCCGGTCGACGTGCCGGTGGGAGGGGCCACCGGGGTGCCCCTCGTCTCGCTGGTGGCCGGCAGCTTCACGTTTGGGTCCGCCAGCAGCACCACGTTCACCGCCGACAACATCACTGCCCGCCTCGCCGCCGACGTGTTGACCCTCCAGGCCGGCAATTCCGTGGCCGACGTATCGGTGCAGGCGACCGGCGTAACCGGTCCCGGCAGCTTCACGATAACCAGTGGCACCTTCAACGAAGGCAATAACCGATACAGAATGGGTGGCTACTATGCCCTCAACGCCTTCCGGGTAACCAGCCTGAACCCGACCACCCACCGCGTTTCGGGCACGTTCAGCTTCAACGCCGACCCCTATGCCGGTTCGGGCTTCACCACTGGCATCTTCGGAACATTCACCGACATCCGCCTGCAGTAGGCACGGGGCCTGCGCCCCCGAAGCGGGGCCGGGCGGGGTGTAGCGCGACCCATCGCACCCGTTTCGCCCCACCAAAAAAGGCCGCCCGGTACCCCAGTGCGGCCTTTTCTCTGGGGTTGCGGCCCGCTTAGCCGGGCAGGGTGGCGCGGTGAGCCGTTACCTGGTCGATGAGGCTTTGCACCTCGGGCAGCTGCAGGTCGACCAGGGCCTGGTCGAGCTGGCTTTCGACCAGGGCTTCGGGGCCGGACTGGCCCTGCCGGGCCACGAGGGTATCGCGGCGGTCGGTTTTCAGGCGCAGGTCGTTGGTTTGCTTGTCGCGGTCCTTGCCGGGCGGCAGGGTGGGCACCACGGGCGTCATGGCCGCGATGTAGGCTTCGAGGCCGACGAGCTCCGAGGCCGCGCTGGTAGCCGAAAGGGTAAGGTTTTCGGCGCGGCGGTCGGCCACGGTGTTGTGGAAGTTCAGCAGGCTTTGCTTGCTGGCGCAGTAGGCGAGTACGGCATCGCACTCGGCCCAGGTTTTGAGCAACGAAATGGAGTAACTCATGGCAGTTTTATGAATGAAGGAGTGAATTAATACGGACCCTGGGCGTGGGTACCCGCCGGGCGGCCACTCCCCTAACGCGGACCCGGGCGGCGATATTGTGCCGGCCTGCGCGAAGGGCCGGCCGCGCCCGGCTCACGCCGCTTCGTCCGCACCCAGTATCGCCGTCAGGGCCGCGATTTCGGCATCGAGGCCGGCCAGCCGGGCGCGGGCCAGGGCGGCCTGGGCGGGCGGCAGCGGCGGGGTGGCGGCGGCCAG
>JALYUI010000440.1 GCA_030853845.1 Bacteroidota bacterium
AGCTCCTGGGCGCGCTTCTCCTTCTCATTATTTTGGAAAGCCAGCTCTTCGTTGGCAATGCTCAATTCGGCGGCGCGCTTCTCCTTCTCGTCGTTCTGGAAAGCCAGTTCCTTGTTGGCAATGCTGAGCTCGGCCGCCCGTTTTTCCTTCTCATCGTTCTGGAAGGCCAGCTCCTCGTTGGCAATGACCAGCTCGGCCGCCCGCTTGCTTTTCTCGTCGTTCTGGAAAGCCAGCTCTTCGTTGGCAATGCTCAATTCGGCGGCGCGCTTCTCCTTCTCATCGTTCTGGAAGGCCAGCTCTTCGTTGGCGATGTTTAGCTCATCGGCCCGCTTTTCCTTTTCGTTGTGCTGAAAGGCCAGCTCCTTGTTGGCGATGCCCAATTCGGTGGCCCAGTTTTTCCCGGCCACCTCGCGGGCTACCAGTACCGCGCCCAGCACCTGGCCGTGGTCGTCCTTGTTCACCGTGCCGTCGAGCAGCACCTCGGTGGGCGGGCCGGTGGCGTGGCGCAGCGTGCAGGGTACATTGCTCACGGCCTCCCTGGCCAGCACTTCGCGGTACACTGCCCGCACCGCCGCCGGGTCGGTAAAATACTGGAAGAAGTCCGACCCCAGCAGCATATCACGGTTCACGCCGGTCAGCTTCACCGCCGCCTCGTTGGTGTCGATGATGCGGCCCTGTAAATCAACGGTGACCAGCAAATCCTGGCTGGCTTCAATCAGCTGGCGGTAACGCTTTTCGCTTTCCTTCATAGCAGTAGTTGGACCAGCCCGGCAGGCAATTTTTTAACTAATTTATAATGCGGCAAGCAGACCTGAAAGCTGCGAAAATCCGGTCCGGCGCACGCATATACGGAGCGGCAGGTAAATAAGTGTTTTTCAGAAAAATAACTTACCAATGAGGTGCTGCTTTCCCGCTTCGGTGTAGCTGAAGCTTTCCTGAGCCGCCGCCATCCCCTTGAGGATTATGTAGTTTGAGCCAATAACGGAAAGACCCGCCGGCGCTGCGCCGGGAATATCCAGAACCGGAAAGCCCATCCGGACGACCGAATGGGCTTTCAGAAAACGGCCGGTCGGTCTACTTCGCCGCCGGCCCGCCGGGCTTGAGGGTGCGACCCAGCCAGTCGAAAAACACGCGCTGCCAGAGAATGGCGTTTTGCGGCTTCAGCACCCAGTGGCCCTCGTTGGGCAGGTACAGGAAGCGGCTCGGGATACCACGCAGCTGGGCCGTGCCGAACGCCTCCATTGCCTGGCCCTCGGGCACCCGGAAATCCTTGCCGCCGGTGATGACGAGGATGGGGGTGTCCCACTTGCCGGCGAATTGCTGGGGGTTGAATTGCTGGTAGGATTTAGATGGCGCCGCATCCCAGGGCGCGCCGCCCATGTCGTGCTTGGCGAAGAACATTTCCTCGGTGCTGGGGTACCAGCTGGTGAGGTTGTAGAGGCCGTCGTGGGCAATAAAGGTTTTGAAGCGGCCCTCGTGGTGGCCGGCCAGGAAGTACACCGAGTAGCCGCCGTAGCTGGCCCCCACGCAGCCGCGCCGGTCCTTGTCGACAAACGGCTCTTCCGAAATCTTATCAATGGCCGAGAGGTAGTCGCGGATGGGCTGGCCGCCCCAGTCGCCCGAAATAGCGTCGTTCCACTCGCGGCCGAAGCCAGGCAGGCCGCGCCGGTTGGGGGCCACCACGATGTAGCCATTGGCCGCCATCAGCTGGAAATTCCAGCGGTAGCTCTGGCTCTGGGTGATGGGGGCCTGCGGGCCGCCCTGGCAGTAGAGTAGGGTGGGGTACTTTTTGGCGGGGTCGAAATCGGGCGGGTAAATCACGTACACCTGCATCTGCTTGTTGTCGGTGGTGGTCACGCGGCGGTCTTCCACCTTGCCGAGCTTGATGCCGGCCAGCTCCTGCTGGTTGATAGTGGTGAGGGGCGTTTCCCGGCCGGTCTTCAAATCGAGCCGCACAATATCGGCGAAGGCCGACAGCGTGGTGCGGTTGGCCACGGCCTGGTCTTTACCCACCAGCTCAAACGAATTATAGTTTTGCGCCCCGGTGGTGAGCTGGCGGATTTTGCCGCCCTTGCTGGGCACCGCAAACAGCTGCTCGGCCCCCGTCAGTACGGCCAGGAAATAGATGGTTTTGCCGTCGGCGCTCCAGCGCACGTTGGCCGCGCTCAGCTCCGAGCCCTTGGTGATGTCGACGCGCTTTTTGCTGGCAAAATCATACACCACGATGCCGTTGCGGTCGCTCTCGAAGCCGGGCGTGGCCATGCTCAGCCAGGCCACATGCCGGCCGTCGGGCGAGAAGCCGGGCTCGGTGTCGTAGCCGCCCAGGCCCTCACTCAGGTTCACCGTTTTCTGGTCGTGGATGTCGTAGAGGTAGATGTCGGCGTTGGTGCTCTCGGCTTCGGCCTTGCCGGTGAGCTTGCGGCTGGTGTAGGCAATTCGGTAGCCGTCGGGCGCAAAAGCCAGCTGCTCGCTGCCCCCGTCGGGCAGCAGGGGCGAGTCGAATTTCTCACCGGGCATCAGGTCCTTGCCGTAGCCTTCGGGCTTGCCGTCGGCGTTCAGGGGCTGGAAGAACACGTGGCTGGCGAGGTGGTCGTCCCACACGTTCCAGTGGCGGTAGTTCAGGTCGTCGATGATTTTGGCGTCGGCCTTGGGCAGGTCCGGGAACATATCGAGTGTGGTCGGGCTCGACTTCACATCCTGGGTGTAGAGGATGAAATTGGCCTTGGGCGCGTATTTCAGGTTGCTCAGGCCCTGGTCGGGGAAGTCGCTGAGCTTGGTTTTGCCCGAGCCGTCGGCACTCATCACATAGAGCTGGTCGGGGCCGCTTTCGCCCGAAATAAAGGTGAGCTTGCCATCGGGCCGCCAGTTCAGGGTGTTTTCCGAGCCGGGCGTTTCCGTCAGGCGCCTGGCCGGGCCGCCGGCTACGGGCACCGTATAAATGTCGGCATTGCCCTTGTTGTCGGCCAGGCTGTATTTGGTGACGGTGTAGGCCACGGTGCGGCCATCGGGCGACACGGCCATTTCGCCCAGCCGCCCCAGCTGCCAAAGCTTTTCGGGGGTGAGTACGGATGCGGGGGCAGGAGTTTGGGCGGCTG
The DNA here is from genome assembly GCA_030853845.1 of Bacteroidota bacterium. GTDB lineage: Bacteria > Bacteroidota > Bacteroidia > Cytophagales > Hymenobacteraceae > Hymenobacter. Next base: position 3,096 of record JALYUI010000440.1, read on the forward strand.
CCGCGAGGGGGAGCAAAGCCAGCGCGCCAAGAAAGAGCTTGTTCATGGCCGAAAAATACGCGCTGCCGACGCAAGCCCCACAAGGGGGCATGGCTTTAATATATAATATTTATTCGCTGCGTTGGGGCAAATCCACCGCCCTCAACTTCGCCATGAAAACAACTGCTTCCTGGTTGCCCTCCGCCACAACGTTTCTGCTGCTGGGCTGGGCTTTGCTGCTGCCCACGCGCCCGGCCCACGCGCAGCAGCCGGCCAGTACGGCCCCGGCCAAGCGCAGCCTGCCGCCCATTCCCGGCCTCGGCCCCGACCCGGTGCTGCCGGCCAACCCCACCGCCGCCCAAAAAGCAGCCTACGACCGCGAGCTGGCCGAGCGCACCCGGGTGCGCTGGAACTACATCCTCACCGACTCGGTGGCCCGCGCCCGCACCCTCAACGAAAAGCCCAATGCCCTGCTGGTCGAAACCGTGAAAGGCCTCAAGCCCGGCACGGCCCTCGATGCCGACATGGGCGAGGGCCGCAACGCCATCTACCTGGCCCAGCAGGGCTGGAAAGTGACGGGCGTCGACGTGGCCGAAAAGGCCCTGGCCTACGCCCAGGCGCGGGCCAAAAAGCTGGGCGTACCCCTCACCACCGAAGTCGCCGACATGGCCAGATACGACTGGGGTACCAACAAATGGGACCTCATCGTGCTGAGCTACGCCGGGGGGCGCGAGTACGCGGCCCGCGTCAAAAAAGCCCTCAGGCCCGGCGGCATCGTCGTGCTCGAAGCCTTCCACATGGAGGCCACCGAGAAGCTACAGGTCGTGAGCGGCGACTACCGCGTTTTCTTCAAAACCGACGAGCTGAAAAAGCTGTACGGCGACGTGGGCCTGCAAATCGTGCGCTACGAAGAGCCCATCGGTACGGCCGATTTCACCAAGCAGCAGCTGCGGCTGGTGAAGCTGGTGGCCCGCAAGCCCTGAGTTGTTAGGGCACGGGCAAAAAAAAGCTTCCCCAATCGATTGCAGGAAGCCCTTTTCTTGCGGGATGACAGCCACCTGTCCGCGCTGAGAGGCGTCAGGAAACGCATTTACGGCTGCCAGGCTGGCAGGTTGAGCAACGCCCGAATTTTGCTGAACCTTAACAGTGCCCGCGCCGGGCCTGCTACCTTCGCGGCCTCCCCAGCCTTACTTTCAGCCGCATGCGCCACGTTGCCGACATCCCTCATCCCGCCGTCAAAATCACCCTGCTGGCCTGGAACGGCAAGTTTCTGCTGAAGCTGGAGCAGGGCAACCTGGAGCAGACCTATAAAGTGGCCGAGCTCGACCTGCTCACCGGCTCCGATGCCGAAGTCCGCGAGCTGCTCGACGACGAATTCCTGGCCGCTGCCATTGCCCGCTTCCAGGCCATGCGCGCCGATTTGCAGGCCGCCTTCGACCGCCACGAGCTGCGCTAGGATAGCACGTCATGCTGAACGCAGTGAAGCATGACGTGCTTTTTGCCTGTTTTCCAACCCTCCAGCAAACCAATATTGCCGTATCCCGCGCCCGGCCCGCTTAATTTGCGGTAGCAAGGACTTCAGCCCTTGCCCGGCCAATTATAATCATGAAAAACTTCTGCTTCCTGCTGCTCTGTGCGCTGGCCTTGCTCGTGGCCCGCCCGGCCGCCGCCCAGCTCTACGACGTGCGCCCCGGCGACGTGAGCTACAACAAAAGCCCCCGCTCCGCCTTCAAGGTGCAGGTCGACGGCTCGGCTTCCGATGTGCGTGATTTTTTCCAGAAGTGGATGAAAAGCAGCTACAACGTCAAATTCAAAGCCGGCGGCGTGCTGGGCCTGCTGAAAAGCGACGTATTGACGGCCCGCCAGACGCCCGCCAGCAGTATTTCGGGCAAGCTCGTCGACCTCTACGCCACCGTCACGGCTCCGTCCGACTCGGTAACGGAAGTGGCCGTGTTCGGCGGTTTCGACGATAATACCTTCTTCGACCCCGACAAAACGGCCACCGAGTACACCGCCCTGCGCGGCATCGTGCAGAACTTCGCCGGGGCCGCCCGCCTCAACGCCTACCGCACGATGGTGGCCGAGGCCGAGAAAAAGCTGAAATCCGCCGAAAAGGAAAAGGAGCACCTCGAAAAGGACCGGATTTCGCTGCAAAGCAACACCACCACCAACCTCAAGCGCATCGAAGACCTGAAAAAGAAGAACCTCGACAACTTCACCCAGGCGCGCGCCGACTCGGTCACGCTTATCGGCACCAACCTGCTGCTGGAGCAGCAGCGCCAGCGCCTGCAGCGCCGCCGCGACCGCCTCTCGGCTCTCGACCGTAAAAACTAGCGCCGCTCCCGGCCGTATCTGCCCTCATGGAAAACCCTGCGTCGCCCCTCGAAACCCTGCGCCAGCTCAAGGAAATGCTCGATTCCGGCGCGCTCACGCCCACCGAGTTCGAGGCCCTGAAACAGCGGCTGGTGTTCAGTTCGCCGCCGGCTCTGGCCGCTACGGAACCTCTGGCCGCCGTGGTGCCGCCGGTTGCGCCGCCGCCGGCCGTTGCCCCGGTTGCCAGCGAGCCGGCCGCTCCACTGCCTCCAGCTGTGCCGCTGGCTACCGAGCCACCGCATGTGGGCTGGCCTGAGCGGGCCGCTGTGGCCAGTCCCGATTCGCTATTCCTGCCCGGCACGACGCCTGATGTTCCAGTGCTGAGCCTTCAGGACGAGCATCCCGACCAGGAAACCCACCCCTTCATGCCCGAAACTGCTCCCGAAACTGACCTGCCCGGCATTTCGGCCGCGCGCAGCTCCTCACTGGGCCTGGTGCTGGCCATTGCCGGCGTGTTGGTGTTTCTGGCCGTAGTTGCCTACCTGGGCTTCAACCGCCCGCCTTCCGAGCACCTCAGTAGCACCAGTCAAACGGCCGCCGACTCCCTCAATACCACTATTGAAACTGGCCCCCAGGCCGCCCTGTCGCCCATCCCCACGGCCGAGCCCGAGACTGTGCGCCTCGCGCCGGCCCACCCGGCTCCGGCCCTGCCGTCGCCGGCCGAAATGGCCAGGAAAGTTGCCGCTACCCGCGATTCGGCCGAAACCAGCGTCTCGCCAGCGGCTGATTCAGCCGGTCGTCAGTAAGCAACTGCTGGCTGATTAACCCCGGTAGTCCGCAACTGGGGTTAGTTATAGCGGGACGCTGCACACAAACCCCGTCTGGCAAGTCCGTTAAAAGTCAGGGAATGGAAAAGCCCCGCGCCTTCCGGGAGGCGCGGGGCTTTTTTAATGCGGTGGAAACGCGCGTACAGCTTAGCGAAGGCCTGGTCTTCGGCTGCCGGCTCTTCCATTGGTATCGTTTCCTCAACCTTCTGAATTTTTACGCCTTTCTGGAAAATATCGAACTTCTCGCTCACGTGCGTTAGTACGTCCATGCAGTGGCGATGGCGGCGGTTCATGGTATCGTGCACCGTGTACACGCCATCGAGCTCGGGCGAGATGCCGCGCACCCGCACTTTGTCGCCGAAGGCAAACTTACCGCCCCAGGGCTTCAGCAAATCGCGCGACAGGGCCATCCAGCGCTTTTTGCTTCCGTAGCTAGGTTTGATGCGCGAGTTATCGGCCGTGATGAACGGCTCGCTGTCGGTTTGGCCGGGCACTGCCTGGTAGGCGGTGGCCGTCACGGTATAGGTTGCGCTACGGACCTGCAAAGTCGGCGCGCGGCGCGTACGGCGGGTCTGCACGCGGGTCAGGGCGCGCGGAGCCAGAAAGGCGCTCATGCCGGAAGAGCGCGAAGTGGTTGTTGCCGTGTTAAATAGCGGCGCGGCCAGGGTGGCGGCGGCCAGAGCGAAGTCTAAGAGTAGTCGTGCACTGTTCATTGAAATAAGGTTCGTTCAAGCGCCATTGAGCCCGGCGCGATGGGTGCTGCTCCGCCATTTCAGGCCGGACAGAAAGGCATAAACGACTAGCCAGCCAATTTAGTTTTTGTCTAATAAAATTATCCAATCATAAACCGGCTTGCTACCTGGTTTAGTGATAACATAGGCAAAATATCATATTACGACTGGCTCTTGAACTCGCTGATTGGCTGCCGGGGGAGGTGAGAACCGGCCGCGCCAGCCAACGCCAGCGCCGGTCAGCCGTACGCCCGGGTATGGTCGGTCGGCTATTTAATAATAACTTGGCGCGGCAAGCCGGAGTGGTTTGTTACGATACCCTATGGCCAACCTGCTGGTTATTAACAGAATTTGTGTACCCGGGTGTAGGTTTTTGCCTGAATACAAGGCGGCTTACCTTTACGCCGCCTAACTCAAGCTGAATTCCCCATGGACGCTTATTCCTACATCGCCAACGCCGACGCGGCGGCCATCGAAACCCTCTACCAGGCCTACCGCCAGAATCCGGAGTCGGTCGATTATGGCTGGCAGAAATTTTTTGAAGGGTTCGATTTCTCGCAGCAGTTCCCCGAAGGCGCGTCGGTGTTGCCCGGCGCAGCGGCCAGCACCCCGGCCGCCCCCAATGGCAGCGCCCTCGCTACCACGGCCTCGGCCGCGCCCGGCCCGCGCCCGCAGCCCGACGACTACGGGGTAATCAACACCAGCGCCTCAACTAATAACGCGCCCGGCCTGGCCAGCGGCGCACCCGCCTCCGACAAGGAAACGGCCGTGCGCAACCTCATTCATGCCTTCCGCAGCCGGGGCCACCTGCGCGCCAAAACCAACCCCGTGCGCGAGCGCAAAGACCGCAAGCCCCGCCTCGACCTGGCCGATTTCGGTCTGAGCGAAGCCGACCTGGACACGGCTTTCCGCAACGGCGAAGTGCTGGGCCTGGGCAACCAGGCCACCCTGCGCGACATTGTGACGGCGCTGGAAAAGATTTATACCGGCCCCATCGGCTTCGAGTATATGTACATCCGCGACCCGCAGGTGCTCGACTGGTTCCGCGAAAAAGTGGAGCGCGACTCGCTGGCCTTCAACCCTGGCGTGGAGTATAAGAAGCGCATTCTGAAGAAGCTGAATGAGGCCGTGGTGTTCGAGAACTTCCTGCATACCAAGTTTCTGGGGCAGAAGCGCTTCTCGCTGGAGGGCGGCGAAACCACTATTCCGGCCCTTGATGCCATTATCGGCAAGGGTGCCGAGCTGGGCGTGAAGGAAGTGATGATTGGCATGGCTCACCGCGGCCGCCTGAACGTGCTGGCCAACATCATGGGCAAAACCTACGAGCAGATTTTCTCGGAGTTTGAAGGCACGGCCGTACCCGACCTCACGATGGGCGACGGCGACGTGAAGTACCACATGGGGTACTCGTCGGAAGTGGAAGCCAGCGGCGGCCAGAAGGTGAACCTGAAGCTGGCTCCCAACCCCTCGCACCTGGAGGCGGTGAACCCGGTGGTGGAGGGCTTCGTGCGGGCTAAGATTGAGCACCAGTACGGCGGCGACTACCACCAGATTCTCCCGATTCTGATTCACGGCGATGCTGCGCTAGCCGGCCAGGGCATCGGCTACGAGCTGACGCAGATGTCGTTGCTGGAAGGCTACAAAACGGGCGGCACCATTCACTTCGTGATTAACAACCAGGTTGGTTTCACGACGGATTTTGAGGATGCCCGCTCATCTATCTACTGCACCGACCTGGCCAAGATTATCGACGCGCCGGTGGTGCACGTGAACGGCGACGACCCGGAGGCCGTGGTGTTTGCCGTACAGCTGGCCACCGAGTATCGCCAGCAGTTCCACGCCGACATCTTCATCGACATGGTGTGCTACCGCCGCCACGGCCACAACGAATCGGACGAGCCCAAGTTCACCCAGCCCACGCTCTACAACCTCATCTCGAAGCATCAGAACCCGCGCGAGGTGTACAACGCCATGCTCGTAGCCCGCGGCGACGTAGATGCCGCGCTGGCCGCCCAGATGGACAAGGACTTCCGCGACACGCTCCAGGCCCGCCTCGATTTGGTGAAGCAGGCCCCGCTGCCGTATAAGTATCAGGCCCTCGAAAACGAGTGGCGCAGCCTGCGCCGCAGCACGCCCGAGGATTTTGAGCAGTCGCCCGAAACCGGTATTTCGGCCGAAACGGTGGAGCGCGTAGCCCAGGCCCTGACCACGATTCCCGACGGCTTCAAGCCCATCAAGCAGATTGACAACCTGCTGAAAGAGCGCCGCAAGATGTTCAACGAAACCCGTGTGCTGAACTGGGCCGCCGCCGAACTGCTGGCCTACGGCTCGCTGCTCACCGAAAGCCACACCGTGCGCGTGAGCGGTCAGGACGTGCAGCGCGGCACCTTCTCGCACCGCCACGCGGTGCTGCACGATGCCGAAACGTCGGCCCCCTACAACTCACTGAACAACATCGAAGGCGAGCACGAGCAGCTGAGCATCTATAATTCGCTGCTGAGCGAGTACGCGGTGCTGGGCTTTGAATTCGGCTACGGCATGGCCAACCCCACGGCCCTGGTGGTGTGGGAAGCCCAGTTCGGCGACTTCGCCAACGGCGCTCAAACCATGATTGACCAGTTCGTGGTGAGCTCCGAGAGCAAGTGGCAGCGCATGAACGGACTCGTGATGCTGCTGCCCCACGGCTACGAAGGCCAGGGTCCAGAGCACTCCAACGCCCGTCCCGAGCGGTTTTTGCAGCTGGCGGCCGAAAACAACATCGTGGTGACCAACATCACCACGCCGGCCAACATATTCCACGCCCTGCGCCGGCAGCTGGCCTGGAGCTTCCGCAAGCCGCTGGTAGTGATGTCGCCGAAGAGCATGCTGCGCCATCCGCTGTGCGTGTCGCCGCTGGAGGAGTTCACCGGCGGGCATTTCCGCGAGGTGCTGGGCGATGACTTTGCCGAGGCCAAAAAGGTGAAGCGCGTGCTGCTGTGCTCGGGCAAGGTGTACTACGACCTGCTGGAAGAGCAGCGTAGCGCCGACCGCAAGGATGTGGCCATCGTGCGCCTGGAACAGCTACATCCCTTCCCCCAAAAGCAGCTGGCTGCCGAGCTGGCCAAGTACGGCAAAGCCAAAATCTACTGGGTGCAGGAAGAGCCCGAAAACATGGGCTACTGGAACTTCATGCTACGCTTTATGCGCCGCGAGCTGGAAGACGTGGTGGCCCGCAAAGCCTCGGCCTCGCCGGCCACCGGCTACAACAAAATCCACGTCAAGGAGCAAAAGGAGCTGGTGGCCCGCGCCTTCGACAAGCCCAAAGAAGCGGTGGCCGATGCCACCATCAAAGCCACTGCCGCCGCCGCCAAGAAGCAGGACTAAGGTTTATAGCGCATGCTTTTGCTTGCGCCCACCTGCTGCCAAACAAGCTAAAGCATGTTCTACAAATGATAACCGAAGAGCAAATCCAGGCCGTGGTGCGGCGCATCGTTGAAGGCTATGCGCCGGACCGGATAATTCTGTTCGGCTCGTACGCCTACGGCACACCTACTGAACATTCGGATTTGGATTTGCTGATTATTAAGCAGAATGCGGAGGCGAAGCGGGTAGAGCGCGCTATTGCTATTCGCACGTTGCTGTGGGGTACTAATGCTCCGGCGATGGATATTCTGATTCGAACGCCGGCGGAAATGGAGCGGGCAGCCGGTATTTTTCAATCCGTAGAAACCATTGCCGAGCAGCAGGGCCGGCTATTATATGCCGCTTAGTACACCCGAACAGAAACGAGTTGCCATGTCGCTGTTAACGGCTGACCGTGACCTGGAAGCCGCTGAAACCCTGTTGCAGGCCAGTCCGCACCTTTATGAGAATATTGGTTTCCACTGCCAGCAAGCGACGGAGAAATATTTGAAAGCCGTACTGGTGGCCTCGTCGCTACCCGCGCCCTTCATTCACGACTTGACCAAGCTGCTGCCGCCCCTTATTCAGGCGAATTTGATTCAGTTCTCTCCGCAAGACTTGGTGGAGGCCGCAATTCTCACTGAATTTGCCGTAGAACTACGCTATGAAACCGACGATGCGCCCAGCTATACTTCGGCCGAATTGCTGCTGATGGCTACTCGTTTTCAAACCAAGCTCCGGCCATTGGCCCAGGCGTTTCTGCTTTAATCAAAACTCAACTACACGCTTTCACCACCTATGCCCACCGAAATCAAAATTCCCGCCGTCGGCGAATCCATCACCGAAGTCACTATTGCCAAGTGGCTGAAGCAAGACGGCGAGGCCGTGAAGCGCGACGAAATCATCGCCGAGCTCGAATCGGACAAGGCCACGTTTGAGCTGCCGGCCGAAGCCGACGGTATTTTGAAAATTCGGGTGGCCGAAGGCGAAACCATTGGCATCGGCACCGTCATTGCTGATTTAGATGGAGCTGCTGCTGGTGCCGCCCCGGCTCCGGCCGCCGTACCCGCCGCCAGCGCCCCGGCTGCCGCGCCCGCTGCCGACCCCATCAACAAAGGCGAGGAAAATGCTGCCGCCAGCGACCAGGCCGGCTACGGCGGCACGCCCGCCAGCGGGGCCGCACCAGCTGCCGCCGCCCCGGCCGCGCCAGCTGCGACGGGAGGCACCACCGAAATGAAAATCCCGACCGTGGGCGAGTCCATCTCGGAAGTGACAGTAGCCAAGTGGCTGAAAGAGGACGGCGCCCAGGTGAGCCGCGATGAAATAATTGCCGAGCTCGAATCGGACAAAGCCACCTTCGAGCTGCCCGCCGAAGCCAGCGGCACCCTGCGCCACGCGGTGAAGGAAGGCGAAACCATCGGCATCGGGGCAACCATTGCGCGGATTGAGGGCGGTGCCGGCTCAAGCGGCGGCGGTGTTCCGGCTGCGAAAGCTGCTGTGGCCCCGGCGGCCCCGGTAGCGGCGCTGGCTTCGGCACCGGCTGCTGGCGGCGCGGCTACCTACGCCACGGGCGTGCCCTCACCGGCTGCGGGCAAGATGCTCGATGAAAAAGGCATTGCCGCCGCCGATGTGGCCGGCACCGGCCGCGATGGCCGCATCACCAAAGAAGATGCGCAGAATGCCCAGGCCCGGCCGGCCGCTCCGGCTCCAGTAGCCGCTGCGGCGGCGGCGGCTAGCCCGGCACCAGGCACCAGCAACCAGGCACCAACCGGCAGCCGCGAAGTGCGCCGCGAGCGCATGAGCAACCTGCGCAAAACGGTGGCGCGCCGCCTCGTGACGGTGAAGAACGAGACGGCCATGCTCACTACCTTCAACGAGGTGAACATGCAGCCGATTATGGACCTGCGCAACAAGTTCAAAGACAAGTTCAAGGAGAAGAATGGCGTGGGTCTGGGCTTCATGTCCTTCTTCACCAAAGCCGTGTGCGTGGCCCTGAAAGAGTGGCCCGCCGTGAATGCCCAGATTGACGGTACCGACATCGTGTATTCCGATTTCTGCGACATCAGCATTGCCGTATCGGCCCCGAAAGGGCTGGTGGTGCCCGTGATTCGCAATGCCGAGCAGCTCAGCTTCGAGGGCATTGAGAAGGAAGTAGTGCGGCTGGCCGGGCTGGCCCGCGACAACAAGCTTACCATCGAGCAGATGACCGGCGGCACGTTCACCATCACCAACGGCGGGGTGTTCGGCTCCATGCTCAGCACGCCCATTATCAACGCGCCGCAGTCGGCCATTCTGGGGATGCACAACATCATTCAGCGCCCCGTGGCCGAAAACGGGCAGGTGGTGATTCGCCCCATGATGTACCTGGCCCTGAGCTATGACCACCGCATCATCGACGGCCGCGAGTCGGTATCGTTCCTGGTGCGCCTGAAAGAGCTGCTCGAAGACCCGACCCGGATGATGTTCGGCGTGTAGCTGAGCTAGCGCTTTTTATCGTTTAAAACGCCGTTCTGATAGCAGGGCGGCGTTTTTTTTGGTATCAGCGCAGCCTGTTGTTGCTCAGAACGAGCTTTTGCTCGATTATAAAATGACTTTTGCTAAGGGAAGAACTGCTGCAACAGCCCCAAAAGGGTACCTGGGTATTCAAAAACGACGCTTCAGCGAGCAGCCTGGATGTTTGTAAGCTGAACACTGGCCCACGAGGCAGGAGAGATTTGTACTACGGCTTTCAACCCTCATTTCCGAGGCTGCGTTATGCCTTCGTACTGCCATCATTTCTACACTCCCATGAAACGAACCAAATATAAACCCCGGCCGGCCAGGTTCTGGCCCACCCTGGGCTTTGCCACCCTGGCCGGCATGCGCAGCATGAGCGCCCCGGCGCTGCTCAGCCACTACCTTTCTCGCAACCCCTCGTGGCTTTTACTGAACTCGCCGTTGCGCCTGCTGCAAAAGCCGTTGGTGGCTACCGGTTTCAGGCTGGCGGCCGCTGGCGAAATGGTGATAGACAAATTGCCCGCCACGCCGGACCGCATTGCGCCGCCGGTGCTGCTGGGCCGCCTGCTATCGGGCGCGCTGGTGGGGGCTGCCCTCTACAAGTCGCGCGATGGCCGCAGCCTTACCGGGGCCGTAGTAGGCGGGCTGGGTGCCGTGGTAGCCACTTTTGTGAGCTATGCGTTGCGCATGGGAATTAGCCAGCAGGCCAACTGGCCCGTTGCGGCCGTGGGTGTGGGCGAAGATGCGCTGGTGCTCGGCAGCGGTGCGGCTTTGCTGAAGGCGCAGCCCGGCCGTCGCTAATTGCCACACGCTCCCGGGTGGCCGATGAATGACGGCTGCCCGGGAGCGTGTGGCAATTAGCGAAATGGATGGTTTAGTCGACCGGCAGCGGGTGGTAGTGCAGCATGCCTTCGACGAGGGCGGCGGCCACCTGCCGGGCCACCGATTTGGCGTGGCCGGCGCGCTGGCCGGCAAACCGCTCTTCCACGGCCGCATCGAACAATTGCACCCAGCGGTTGTGGTGGGGGGTGGAGCGGGGCAGGGCCAGGTGGGCGGGTACCGGCCGGGGTGTGAGGGTGGGCAGGGTTGAGAGCAGCTCCGTCGACCAGAACTCGTAGAAGCTGGTGAGGTGGCGCGGCCAGTACACGTGCGCCGCCGCCCGGAAGGCAGGAGCCAGCAAATCGTCCTGGTTGGCTTTGTGGTAAAAGGCATCGACCAGCGCCTGCACGTCGCGCGCGGTCTGGATATCGGGCAAAGTAGCGGTGTCGGCCATGAGAAATAAGGTGAGGTGGGTGGGAAAGTTACGCAGATACGGGCCAACAGTGCAAACGGTTGCGCTTTTCGCTGAGAAATTATTTTTTCCCGCCCAATACTACTAATCCTACGGCCAGTACAATAAGGGCCGCCCCGCCCAGCATTTGCGGATTTAGCTGCTCGCCGGCGAAAGCCCATCCCAACAGCAGGGCCACCACCGGGTTCACAAAAGCATAGGTGCCCGCCAGCGCCGGCTGCACTACCCGCAGCAGCCAGATGTAGGCCGAGAACGCCACCACAGAGCCAAATGTGATGAGGTAAGCAAATGCCAGCCACGATTTGCCCGTGACCTGCGCCAGTGCGAAGCCGTCGGCCTCGCCGCGCAGCAGGCCCACCACCAGCATGGCCGCGCCGCCGCACAGCATCTGCATGCCGCCCGAGGTGAAGGGCGACTGCGCCGGCTGGTGGTCGCGGGCATACAGCGACCCGATGGACCAGACCAGCGAAGCCAGCAGCACCACGAACATGCCCAGGCTTTGGTGGCCCGGCACTTTCACCGGGGCTGCGGTGGGGTGGGCGGCCAGCAGGTACATGCCCACCATGCCGGCGGCCAGCCCCAGCCATACCCAGCGCGTGGGCCGCGCCGAAATGCCGCTCAGCCAGCCCAGCACCGCCAGAAACATGGGCACCGTGGCCACCAGCAGCGCCGTGATGCTGCTGGGCAGGTACACCACCCCCAGCGTGGTGCCGCCATTACCGAAGCCCAGCAAACACACCCCGATAATCGCCGCGTAGCCCCAGCCGCGCAGGGTGGGGGCGGGCTCGCCCCGCCAGCGCATGCAGGCGTAGAGCAGCCCGCCCGCCAGCCCGTAGCGCGTGCCGGCCATGAGCAGCGGCGGCATGCTGGCCACGGCCAGCTTCATTACCAGATAAGTAGAGCCCCAGATGAGGTAGACGAGGGCGAAAGCGGTGAGCAGCGCGGTCCGCGAAGGGGCGGCCGGACGGGAATCGGGCATACGGAGAATCATTTCCTGCGGTAACAGGGGCAAAACTACGCCAGCCCTCACGGCCGCCTCGCCCGGCCCGCGTGTTACAATTCGGTCGTCGTATTGATAAAATGGTGACAAGCCTTTCTGCTTCCGCCCCAGGCGCTGCCAGGGCCAGAGTTGGCGGTTGCGGCAGGGTGTCGTTGCTTTGTATAATGAAATGGAAAACCCTGCTGCCACTGCTTTTGCTGCTGGGTAGCCTCGGCCCCGCCGCTGCCCAGCTGCTCCAGCCGGCCCCTGCCGCCTACCCCCGCGCCGACTCGCTGCGCGGGGGCCAGGGGCCGCTGCGCACCGATTACGACATCAACTACTACCACCTCGACGTGCGGCTCGACCCGGCGCGGCGCTTCATCAGCGGCTCCAACCTGTTCCGGTTCACGGCCACGCGCGCGCTCACGCGGCTACAGTTCGACCTGTTTGCCAACCTGGCGGTGGAAAAAGTGTTGTTTCGGGGCAAGGAGCTGCCTTTTGTGCGCGAGGGCAACGCCGTGTTCGTCACGTTTCCGCAGGCGCTGGCGCAGGGCAGCCGCCAGGAGTTCACGGTGTTTTACTCGGGACAGCCCACGGTGGCAAAAAAGGCCCCCTGGGATGGCGGGATGGTGTTTGCCGAGGATGCCGCCGGGCAGCCCTGGGTGGCCACGGCCTGCCAGGGCGTGGGGGCCAGTATCTGGTGGCCGTGCAAGGACCAGCAGGCCGACGAGGTCGACTCCATGCTCATTAGCGTGAGCGTGCCGGCCGGGCTGAAAGACGTGTCGAACGGCCGCCTGCGTCGCACTACTAAGCTGAAGGACGGCTACACCCGCTTCGACTGGGCCGTGCGCAACCCCATCAACAACTACGACGTGGCCCTGAACGTGGGCAACTACCAGCACTTCGCCGACACCTACGCCGGTGAAAGCGGCCCCCTCACCCTCGACTACTGGGTGCTGCCCGAAAACCTGGACAAGGCTAAAACCCAGTTTGCCGCCAACGTGCAGCCCATGCTCAAAAGCATGGAGCACTGGTTCGGCCCGTACCCCTTTTACGCTGACGGATACAAGCTCGTGGATGCCCCGCACCTGGGCATGGAGCACCAGAGCGCCGTGGCCTACGGCAACAAGTACCAGAACGGCTACCTGGGCCGCGACCGCAGCAACACCGGCTGGGGCCTGAAGTGGGATTTCATCATCATCCACGAAAGCGGGCACGAGTGGTTCGGCAACAACCTCACCACGAAGGATATTGCCGACATGTGGGTGCACGAAAGCTTCACTACCTACTCCGAAAGCCTGTTTGTGGAAAGCCAGTTCGGCAAAGCCGCCGCCCAGGAATACATCCACGGCCAGCGCCGCAACATCCAGAACGACGGCCCCATCATCGGCCCCTATGGCGTGAACCAGGAAGGCTCGGGCGACATGTACGACAAGGGCAGCAACCTGCTGAACATGCTGCGCACCGTGCTAAATGACGACGCCAAGTGGCGGCAGCTGCTGCGTGGCCTCTCCGCCACGTTCTACCACCAGACCGTGACGGGCCAGCAGGTTATCGACTACCTCAACCGCGAGAGCGGCCGCGATTTCACCCCGATATTCGACCAGTACCTGCGCTACGCCAGCATTCCCACGCTGGAGCTGCGCTTCGAAGACGGCAAAACCCTGGCCCGCTGGATAAGTGAGGTGCCGAAATTCGACATGCCCGTGCGGGTGCGCCTGAAGGGTGGCGAGTACCGGTTTATCGCGCCCACCACGCGGTTTGCGCCCATCAAGGAGCTGGCCGGGGCGACGAAGGAAACCCTGGAAGTCGACACTTTCAACTACTACATCGGCGTGCTGGTGGAATAAGCCGGTAGCGTGGACGCTGCGAGTCCGCGCGTGGAGGGCACTGGTCAATTCACGGCCCGCAAACTCGCCGAGTCCGCGCGTGGCGTTACCGGGGTTCGTTCTACGCGCGGACTCGCAGAGTCCACGCTACAGCTGCCGCGCCTTACCTTCGCAGTGCGAACAATCACCGAAATTCGGCTCATGAATCAATACGACGTCACCGTCATCGGCTCCGGCCCGGGCGGCTATGTAGCGGCCATCCGCTGCGCCCAGCTCGGCCTCAAAACGGCCCTCATCGAGAAATACCCCACCCTGGGCGGCACCTGCCTCAACGTGGGCTGCATTCCCAGCAAGGCCCTGCTCGACTCCAGCGAGCACTACCACAACGCTCATTCGGTGTTTGCCGAGCACGGCATCGGCCTCGACAACCTGACGGTGGACATGAACCGCATGATTGACCGCAAGGCCGGCGTGGTGAAGGCCAACGTGGACGGCATCGCCTACCTGATGAAGAAAAACAAAATAGACGTGCTTACCGGCGTCGGCTCTTTTGTTGACAAAACCCACATCAAAATCGAGCCCACCGAGGGCGGCGAGGCCCAAACCATCGAAACCAAGAACGTCATCATCGCCACCGGCTCCAAGCCCACGGTGCTGCCGTTCATCAAGCAGGACAAGCAGCGCATCATTACCAGCACCGAGGCCCTCAATATCCGCGAAGTGCCCCGGCACCTGATTGTGATTGGCGGCGGCGTGATTGGCCTCGAAATGGCGTCCATCTACGCCCGCCTCGGCGCGAAAGTCTCCGTTATCGAGTACCTGGATTCGCTCATCCCAACCATGGACCGCGGCCTGGGCAAGGAGTTGAAGCGCGTGCTGGGCAAAATCGGCATCGAGTTTTTCCTGAGCCACAAAGTGACCGGGGCCACCCGCGAAGGCGATTCCGTGACCGTGACCGCCCTCAACCCGAAAGGGGAGGAGGTGAAATTTGAGGGCGACTACTGCCTGGTGGCCGTGGGCCGCGGGCCTTACACCGCCGGCCTCAATTTCGAAGCCGCCGGCGTGGAAATGGAGGAGCGCGGCCGCATCAAAGTCGATGCCCACCTGCAAACCAACGTGCCCGGCATCTACGCCATCGGCGACGTGATTCAGGGCGCCATGCTGGCCCACAAGGCCGAAGAAGAAGGCGTGTTCGTGGCCGAAACCATCGTGGGCCAGAAGCCCCACATCAACTACCTGCTCATCCCCGGCGTGGTGTACACCTGGCCCGAAGTGGCGGGCGTGGGCTACACCGAAGAGCAGCTCAAGGAGCAGGGCCGGGCCTACAAAATCGGCAGCTTCCCCTTCAAAGCCAGCGGCCGGGCCCGCGCCAGCGGCGACACCGATGGCTTCGTGAAGGTGCTGGCCGACAAAACCACTGACGAAATCCTGGGCGTGCACATGATTGGCCCGCGCATCGCTGACCTCATCGCCGAAGCCGTGACCGCCATGGAGTTCCGCGCCTCCGCCGAGGACGTGGCCCGCATGAGCCACTCGCACCCCACCTACGCCGAGGCCATGAAAGAAGCGTGTTTGGCCGCCACGGAGAGCCGGGCGATTCACATGTAAAATC